>JAYSYJ010000221.1:0-4071 GCA_043727675.1 Fimbriiglobus sp. | reverse complement strand
CGGTTCGGCGAACAGCGATGTCGATGCGATGAGCAGAACGAAAGCGCAGACAAAGAAGCGGGACATGCGGCACTCCGGCAGTAGTTCGACCTAGAGATTATCGGAAGTCCCGAGAGCGGGTGCAAGCCGACTTGTTAGATTCCGGGTGCACACGTCCTCGACTCGGTCGGATGCGTATGATGAAGTGCCGGCTTGTCCGGCGATTCCTTTTTTTACTTCTGAATTCCCACCGCGGAGGAGCTGCGATGCCCGTTCCCCCTCGTCCGACGCCTACCAAACCCGCCCGCCGTAAACGCAAGCCCACCAACGATTCCCGTTCGCCCGATTGGCCCGCCCGTAGCCTGTACTTGGGTTGGAAAGGGGTTCCACCCAGGCCCGCTCCCGGGTTTCATACGTCGCATGTCGTCGCGGAACCGGTCACCGATTCTTTCGATCCGCTCTTGTACGAAGGCGATGGCCACTTGATGACCATTGCCCCCACCGGGGCCGGGAAAGGCGTCAGTGTCATCATCCCGAATTTGCTGACGTATCCCGGCTCGGTGATCGCCATCGACATCAAAGGGGAACTCTGCCAAGTGACCGCGCGGCGCCGTCGAGAAATGGGCCAAAAGGTGGTGATTCTCGACCCATTCGGGCTGGTGACCGACAAGACCGACGCACTCAACCCGTTTGACCTGTTCCGTTTACCGGGGGCCGATCCCGAGTCCGACTCGGAAATGTTGGCGACGCAATTCGCGGTCGATCACAGTTTCAGCACCGACCGTTACTGGGATGATACCGGCCGCGGCTTGACCGCCGGTTTGATCGCCCACCTCGCCACATCCGAACCGGCGAGCGAGCGCAACCCCAGTGCTTTGCGCCGGTTGCTATACATGGACGATCTCGATTACCACCTCGCCGTGTTGCTCGACAAAAAAGAGGTGCTCAACCCGTTGGCGCGCGATGAATTCGTCGCGTATCTCTCGGCACCATCCGACAAAACGCGACCGTGCATCCGCACCACGGCCTGCACGTACATGAAGTGTCTCGGCAGTGCTTTAGTGGCGAAATCGTTGGAAAAATCGACGTTCGAACTCGAATCGTTACTGGCCGGTGATCCGATCACGATTTACCTGGTGATTCCACCGGAAAAGCTCGAAAGTCACCGGGCCGTGCTGCGAGCCTGGGTCGCCACGCTCCTGTCCACTGTGTTGCGCCGCAAGAAACTGCCGCACCTCCGGACACTCTTCCTCGTCGATGAAGCGGCCCAACTCGGGGCCATGCCCCTGCTGCGCACGGCCATGACGCTGCTGCGTGGCTACGGGCTGCAATGCTGGACTTTTTGGCAGGATCTCGGGCAGTTGCGCCAGCTCTACCCGAACGATTGGACGACCATGGTGAGCAACAGTGCCGCGATGCAGATCTTCGGGTTACCCAAGCACGGCACCGCCCGCACCGCCTGGATGGAAGTCTTGGGCGAAGAATCGAAGGATCTGACCCGTATTCCCCAAGGTGAAATGGCCGTGTCGTTCGCCGACACCGGCATCGGCCGGCACCGCCGGGCGAACTATCTGACGGATGCCGCATTCGCCGGGTTGTTCGACTCGAACCGTCGTTTCGACGGAGTCAACCCGACGCCGATGACGCGGGGGTGAAATGATGGAATATCAAACGATATTCGAGGCCGCGCCGTGGGGTTGGAGAGCCACGGCGGGGATTGCGATCTTCGTCGCTTACATCGCCGTTGGTATCGTGTTGGCCGTTGCCCTCATCCGAAGAAAATTCACACGGATGTCCGGCTCGGTGCGGATTTTCTGTTTGGTCATGACGGCCTTTTGGCTCTCGATTTTCGTGCGGACTCTCGTCCGCAGTCTCTATTACGTGTCGGAAATGCAAAGTGCGATTAAGACGAACACCCTATCGACGGCCGAAGGCGTTGTCGAAATGGTCGAGCAAAGACCCCGAGGGGATACCGTGCGGATCGAGGGCAAACGTTTTCTGTGGTCCGAGGGACTTTCAATGTGGGCTATCGGGATAACGTGGCCCACGGCGGTGCACTGACTGAAGGCGCCCGCGTGCGGATCCACCACTTCAATGGGTCCATCGTCCGCATGGACGGGGCTGTTTCACATTAGCTTTGGCTGTATCATTCCCTCACACGACTGCCAGGAGCCACTCCCATGATCCGCCCGCTTCTATTGTCCGCGTTCGCCTTCAGCAGCCTTGCCCTTTGGTCCAACCTCGCGCCCACCTCCGCCGCTCCGATCCCGGAGCAGATGACGGCCGAGCGCGTGGCCGCGTTGCAAAAGATCATCCGGCCGTGCGCGGGCGAGGACGCCTTCGACAAGATCGCCTGGCTCACGACGATCCACGATGCCCGGGTGAAGGCGGCGAAGGAGGGCAAGCCGATTTTACTTTGGGAAATGGATGGGCACCCGCTCGGCTGCGGGTGAAACAACGTCGTTGTGGGCCGTGTGTCCACGTTCGCCGACCCCGCCGTATTGAAGATGACCCAGACCGATTTCGTCCCCGTCTGCACCGACGATTGGTACACCCGCCGCCGCAAAGATTCCGAAGGGGAGTTCTTCCGCAAAGTCGCCGATCAAAGCCCGCGCAAGGGCCTGAATGGTGATACCCGGCAGGGCATCTACCTCTTCACAGCCGACGGCGAACTACTCGGTTTCAAGAACCACGGCGGCGACGCGGGGGTGATGAAAAAGGTCTTCACCGACGCGAAAGCGCAGTTCGACAAACTCCCCCTGGCCCGGCGCAAAGCGGGCGCCGTATCGGTGCCCGAAGCTGGGAAACTCGATGCAAGATATCACCATGAGCTACCGGAAGACGGCGTCGTTCTGAAAGTGCACGGTCGGATTCTCGAAGCGAAAGCGGAGACATTCGTGAAGGGGAAATGCGACATCGTCGGTGGCGACCAAGCCTCGCGGGATTACTGTTGGATCAGCGCCGAGGAAAAGAAGTCGTTGGTGCCGCCGAAGTCCGAGGTGGGGTTCTCGTATGCCTTACCGGAAAAGATCGCCGAGCGACTGGCGCGCTTCCACCTCATCGACAATACTCGTGGGGAACCGGAATTTTGGAAGAGAGACGATGTTCGCAACAGCAAGATCACATTGACGGTGACCGCCGTGAAGGACGATGCCATTGAACTGCGGCTCGACGGCGAAGTGTTGCTGTCGAGCGAAGCGGATGCGGCGAAGTCGAAACTCGGGTACGAGCCGAAACTCTGGGGTTCTCTGCGATACATTCCGAGCAAGAACGCCTTCGTGCAGTTCGACGTCGTGGCCCTCGGAGACTACTGGGGCCATTCGACGTATACCCCCGGTTCCCGGGCCGGTCGCCAGCCCTTCGGCATCTCGATTGGCCTCGCGGATTCGACCAAGCCGAGCGAACGCATCTACCCGCAGGGCCTGCGCGAATCGGAGCAATACTACGGCGGCAAGTGAGCGTGTGCCACCGCCCAAGCGACCCCCGGTTCCACTTCCCCGGCGTGCAGTGTCCAAGTGGAATCGCCGGGTGCCAGCAGTACGGCGGGGCATTGGGGATCGAGACTGACCGAACAATTCTGCAAGTCGCGGACGCCGGAACCAATCGCTTTGAGCAGCGCTTCTTTGCACGTCCAACCGCGTAAGAATGCCAACGGGCGCTGCTCCTGTTCCAGTCGAAAATAGTGCTCCTGTTCGACCGGTGTGAAGAATCGTCGCATCAAGCCATCGCAGTCGCGTTTGGGGTCGGCCGATTCGACATCGACACCGATGGGCCGCCGGCTGATTCCGAACAGTGCGAACCCGGCCGTGTGGCTCATGTTGAAGTGAACGGGTGTGGAATCGACGTACGGCTTGCCGTCCGGCGAGAGTCGAATGGGGACATGGGCTGGTGGTTCACCTAGCCAGAGCGCCAGTGCGGAACGAAGAATGGTTCGACCGCGGACAAATTGCGATTGGGCGACTCGGTGGCGGATGTCGGCGGCGCGGGCTTGTTCGGATTCACTGAGGACATCGCCTTCGGCAACCCACTTCGGCAACGTGTCCGCGTCTCGGACGAGCCAAACGAGCGTCTCGCCTTGGTCGGGAGTGGGTG
>JAYSYJ010000220.1:0-12296 GCA_043727675.1 Fimbriiglobus sp. | reverse complement strand
GACTGGCCTCGACTTCACGATAAATCAGGGTTTACGCACCCGCAACAACACCGTCGGATTGACCGCTTCAAATCGCAAGCTTTCCAGTTGTTCCACGCCACGCGACAGGTTCATCAACAGCACATCCACGGTGGTCGCCAGCCGCTTCAGCACGGCGTACGTCGCACTGATCATTTCCAAGGTGCCGACGTTGGCGACGAGTCGCCCACCGGGTCTGAGGGCGGCATAGCTCGCCTCGAGCAGGCGGGCCACCTCACCACCGTTGCCACCGACGAAGATGGCATCCGGGGCGGGGAGCGTCTCGAATACACCGGGAGCCGTTCCGAAGATCGGCTTCACATTCGGCACGCCGAAAGTGTCGAGGTTGGCTTGGATCAAATGGTAGTCGGCACTATCTTGTTCGATGGCGTAAACCGTGCCCTGGGCCACGAGTTGGGCCATTTCGATCGCAACGCTGCCCGAGCCGGCGCCGACATCCCAGGCCACGTCGCCGACGCGCAGATCGAGTTGGCTGAGTGCCACGGCCCGGACTTCGGCCTGGGTGATCAAGCCCGTTTTCGGCCGCGATTGGGCAAAGAGATCATCCGGATTGCCGAAGCGCCCGAGTTGCCCACCGGTGCGCGGGCGATCGGGTCGATTCGGTTTACGCTTCAGAATGAACACGTTCAGCGGGTCGAAGCGCAGATCTTGAATCTCGGCAAGTTCGCCTTGCATGATCCGTTCGTCGCGGCCACCCAAATTCTCGCAGACGAAGCCTTGGAAGTAATCGATGCCGCGGGCCAGGAGTTCGCGGGCGATGCGGTTAGGCGGGTACTTTTCGGAGGTGAACAAACCGACCGTCTCGGCGACGCGGATTTTGTCCAGCACTTCGTCGAGGGCCTTGGCGGAGAGATCGGTGAGGTACGCTTCCTCCCAAGTCTCCTTCAGCCGGGCGAACGCGAGTTGCATACTGCTGACATGCGGCACGACCTCGAAATGATCCGGGCCGACTTTCTCGCAGAGGTAGCGGGCGGTGCCGTAGAAAAGCGGATCGCCTACTGCCGCGACGGCCATCCGTTTTCGGCCGAGGTTGGCCCGCAGTTTCTCGACGACTTCGGGAAGGTCGGTGCCGATGCGGACGCGCTCGGCAGTCAGTTCCGGGAGCAGTTTGAGCGCTGCCTCGGAACCGAAGATCAACTCGGCGGCGTTGAGCAAAGCGGCCGACCGCGTCGACAAACCCGCGAGACCGTCCGGGCCGATACCAACAATGGGGATTTTTGGCTGTTCCATAGTCCGGTTGTTATAGGTGAAAACCAGCCTCCGACTCACCCGACGATCTTGGAAGCGGTGCCCCATGCGTCGGCGAAAACGAACTCGGCGAGCGCCTTCCGACTCCGCGTTGATGAATCTCGTCCGCGCAGTGCCTCGGGGATGGGATCGGCGACGTAACCGATTGCCAATGCCGTCAGGGGCTGAACGCCTTCCGGGATGCTGAACTGGCTGCGGGCCACATCGGGCAGAATGCCGATCATTTGGTGGACGGACAGTCCCCGGGCTGTCGCTTCCAGGGTCAAACTCGCGCCGGCACCACCGAGGTCATGCGGTGCGGCGGGGTTCGGTTGGCCGTTGCGGGCGAACGTCAGGCTCATGCAGCCGAGTACTAACACCGGGGCGGCCGCGGCCCAGACGCGGTTCGGTTCGACCAAGCAGCCGAGCAGCTTCGCGAACGCCTCCGGTTGCGCCTTGGTCGCCACGAGGTAGCTCCACGGTTGCTCGTTGTACGACGACGCTGTCCACCGTGCCGCTTCGAAGAGTGAGCGCACATCGTCGTCAGACACGGGGCGGTCGGCGAAGGAATACGGACTCCACCGCTCGGCGATGAGCGCGTGGATCGGGTGACTGGCGGCGGCCCGCTTCTGTTCGTTCATCGATTTGCTCCTCTTTGGTTCGCTACGTGGAACTCTATTCCGAATCGGAGGCACTGTCGCTCCCGGGCCCGTCGTTGGGGTACAATTACCTCACATGTCCCCGCGAGGCCGCACCATGCCTAAGAAAGTCATCATCATCGCCGACGCTGGCATTGACACCTCGTTCGCGGTCGCGTTGGCGTTGCTCGACCCGAATTTGGACGTCATCGGTCTGCTACCGAGTGCTGGAAACGTCTCGGCGGTGCAAGCGACGGCGAATGTGAACATTCTGGTCGAGCAACTCGACCCGGCCAAATGGCCGCGCACGGCGACGGCGTTGGCCGTGGAATACGAACTCGACGGAACCGCTCTCCATGGGGCCGATGGCTTGGGGGGCACCTTCTTCCCAGTCCGCACCCGGCACCAGCAGCACCCGGCCGACAAGGTGCTCATCGAACTCGTCCGCGAGAATCCGCGCGAAGTCTCGGTACTCTGCCTCGGCCCGGTCACGACGTTGGCCCGCGCCATCGATCGCGACCCGGAGTTCGCCACGCTGATCGAGAAAATCGTACTCGTCGGCGGATGTTGGAAAGAGCCGGGCAACGCCGGCCCGGCCGCCGAGTTTCACTTCTACCTCGATCCGGACGCGGTCAAACGGGTGATTCACGCCGGAATCACGCCGATCATCATCCCGCTCGATGTCACACGCCGGCTGATCTTGTCCCCGACCGAATTGCTCGAACTGCCCAACCCGGATTCGCGGACGAGTACGTTCTTGCGGAAGATCGTTCCGTTCGCCATCCGGGCCAGCATGAATCAGTACGGGATCGAAGGTTTCCATCTCAAAGACGTACTCGGCGTCGCCGCGTTGGCTTTGCCGGGTTGCATCACCATGGAAACTCGACCCGCCGACGTGGAGGCGAAAGGCGAACTCACGCGCGGGATGTTGGTCGTCGATAGCCGGAAGAACCCCGGTTCGATGCCCAACGTCCAAATCGGAGTCGATGTGGCGGTGGGGGAAATCCGCCAGTACATCGAACGGATGCTCTTGGCAGCCGGTTGAGTTGGCTCAGTGTCGGAAGTGGCGAACCCCGGTGAAGAGCATGGCGATGCCGTGCTTGTCGCAGGCGGCGATGCTCTCGGCGTCCTTCACCGAGCCACCCGGTTGCACGATGGCCACGACCCCGGCCGCCGCGGCCAATTCCACGTTGTCCGGGAACGGGAAGAACGCATCCGAGGCCAACACGCTCCCCTGGGAACGGGCGCCGGCTTTGCGAATGGCGATGGTCATCGATTCGACCCGCGACATCTGGCCGGCACCGACGCCGACTGTCGTGTAGGCCCCCGCTTCCGGTGCCGCGCCGAGCACGATGGCGTTGCTCTTGACATGCTTGCAGACGAGCCAGGCGAACCAGAGCGCTTCGTACTCGGCCGACGTCGGCCGCTTCGCCGTCACCGGCTGCCACTTGGTGAGGTCGTCGGCCCCTTGATCGCGGGCTTGGACGAGTAGCCCACCATCGACCCGGCGGAAATCGAGACCGGGCGACCGGCCCACGAGGGCGCCCGTCTTGAGGATGCGAACGTTCTTCTTCCAACTCTTCAAAGCTTCGAGTGCGGCCGGGTCGAAATCCGGAGCGACAATGCATTCCACGAAGCGTTCCCCGGACATGACAGCCGTCGCGGTTTGCGGGTCGATCTTGCGGTTGAACGCGAGTACTCCCCCGAAGGCCGAGAGCGGGTCGGCGTCCCAGGCGAGACCGAATGCCTGCGCCAACGAACCGGCCGTCGCGGCACCGCACGGGTTGTTGTGCTTGATGACCGCCGCTGCTGGCTCCGTAAACTCGCGGACGAGATTCACAGCCGAGTCCATGTCGAGAATATTGTTGTAGCTGACCTCCTTACCGTGGAGGATTTCGGCGTTGGCGATGCAAGAGTGTTCGGGCTTGGGGATCTCGCGGTAAAACATCGCCTGCTGATGCGAGTTTTCACCGTGGCGCAGCGGCCGGACTTTCTCGAATATCGGCATGAAGGTGGCGGCCAGCGTGGTACTGGCCAACTCGCTGCTGCCACCCGTCGGGTTGAAATAGTCGTGGATGGCTTTGTCGTATTCGGCGATGCGGGCGAAGGCGGTCGCCGCCATGCGCCGACGCGCTTCGAGCCGCGTTTGGCCGTTGTTCGCCTGCAATTCTTGGAGTAACTGCCAATAGTTGTTCGGATCGACCAGCACGGACACGGCCGAAAAGTTCTTGGCCGCCGCGCGGATCATGCACGGCCCGCCGATGTCGATATTCTCGATGAGCTGCTCTTCGGTGATGCCGCCCTTGGCCAAAACTTGCTCGAACGGGTAGACGTTGCACACCACGAGGTCGAGTTCGAGAAGACCGCTCCGGGCGAGGGTGAGCATGTGCTCGCGGTTGTCGCGCTTGGCCAACAAGCCGGCGAAGACGGCGGGGTGGAGCGTCTTCACGCGACCGTCGAGGATCTCCGGGAAGTGGGTCAAGTCGGTGACATCGCGCACGGGCAATCCCGCCGTGAGGAGGGCGGCGTGGGTTCCCCCGGTGGCGAAGAGCTGCACGCCGTATTTGTCGCTCAATTCGCGGGCCAGTTCCACCAACCCCGTTTTGTCGGACACAGACAACAGCGCACGGCGCATCGGTCGCAACATCGCAGAAACCCCTTCGATCTGAAACGGAACACAGCACTGGAATTATATCGAAGCTCGGGGCTGAAGATGTGCGTCGCCCCCGCGAGACGGTCCTCGCGGTGCGACGATTCCGGTCGGGAGTGCTTACTTGGCGTCGGCGAGCTGTTTTGATCGTTCGGTGAGGCGTTTGGCCAAAGCCGCCCGTCCGGGGTAGTTGGCGTTTTGAGCGGCGTGAAACGGTTCGTAGCGGCTCCACCAATCGCGGGCTTCAATCCAGGCATCGCCAGCCGAGATTTTGGCTGTAAGAACGGCTTTGTCGGCGGCTACCTTCTTGGCCGGGTCGGGTTCAACAGTCGTGGCCAGCCGCTGGGCTTTCGCCTGCGCCCGTTCGGCTTGTTCGTGCTTGGCCATGGCTAGTAAAAACGTCGATTCGGAAAGACCCGGTTGGGCGATGGCCGAATAGAGCAACACTTCGAGCAGGGGGGAATTCGGTCTCCAAAATTGTTCGATCTGAGTTTGTAATTGAACCTGTTCCGCCGGACTCGCGAAGTTGTATCGCGAGTAGAGCAATTCCTGTTGAGTGACCCAATCTTTCAATGCGGCAGTCATCGAACTATCGACCCCTTTGAGTCGCGTGTCGGCATCGTTGAAGAATTCCCGGATCTTCACCAAGTTCTGAGTCACTTCCACAAACTGTCCGCGCTGGATTTTTTCGCGCGATGTCGGCGGATTGAGAAAAGTTCCGGCGAAGGTGGCAACCGCTTTACCTTGGAGCCGTTCTCTCGGCACTCTCGATTTCAATTCGGGTGGGACTTTGGTCAACTCCTTCGGCAGTTGATCATATTTGTACAGCCCGAACATTCCGCTGAGTTCGACCGAGGTACCCCCTTCATTCGCCGGTAAAATCGTATTGAGTGCCCGAGTCGGACTGTAGGATTCCGCCGCGGGACTGTAGAAACGAACCGGGATCTCTTTGGCGGCGATCTCCGCCGTCTTTTTGATGTCGGCCAAATTGATGGACAATTTCACACCGATCTCGGCGGCTAATTTTTCTTCCAGCGTTTTGTTGCGTGGTGTCACGCTCGATAGCGACGCGACTAAGAACACTTCGCCTTTTTTGAGGTCGTCGACCGTGACCGACCAAGCGAACGCTTTGTCATCGAGCCACACCGCCATTTCGCGGGGGTTGGCTCGGACATCGGCCAGCGTGGCCGGCCGGCCGTTTTTCCCGGGGTATGCCAGCTCCTTCCACGGATCGAATAACAGGATATCAGTGCGATCTCGGACACCGACGGACCAGAACGGGCCGCGCGGAAACTCGGTCTCTTTGCCAGGCACTTGGAACAGCATCGGTTGGGTGGCCGCTTCGGCCGGGCCGATCAAATACGCTTCCAGTTCCAACTGTTGACAGAGCGCGACGAACACGAGCATCCGTTCGAGGCCACTGCCCGAGCCGCGCCGCAACACGAACGAGGGCGGCACCGGGGGATTGGGGCGCACGGTGTTATTGGCGTTGGGTGTGATCCACGGCTGGAGCACCACATGCCGACAGACCCACTGGAACGCGGTTTGGGAACGCTCCGCGATCGGCAGCTTGCCAATATCGAGCGAACGGGCGACATCTCGTAAATAGAGCCCTTCTTCCAAATGGTTCGGATCGAGTGCCGTGTAGCCCACCGAGCGGATTTCCTTCACTTCCGCATCGCTCAAGTTCAACCGAGTTTGTGCGAGTGCGGCATCGGCGTCGCTGAGTTTGCGCTGCGATTCCACCGGGACCGAAGCCAACCCCTGATTCAATTCGCTCAACACTCGGCGGCAGGTCGTGGCGTCAGAATCTTGGCGCAAGGTGGGGGCAACCCGGAGCCACGGGTCTTCCTGCTGTTTCTTCCCCGTTTCGGTCGGTTTCGGTTTTTCCGAAGAGCCGCACCCCACAGACACCAGTCCGAAGATGAGCCATACAAACGCACCGAATACCCAGAAGCGATCGCGCATGGTAACGTTTCTCATTCATCAGTGGCCATCAAGGCGGCTCGAATTCGGAGACACGAGCGAACCAACGCGGGAAACTCCGCCAGCGGAATCATGTTGGGGCCGTCGCTGGGGGCGTGGTCGGGATCGGGGTGCACTTCGAGGAACAGCCCATCGCAACCCGCCGCCACGGCGGCCCGGGCCAATGTCGGCACCTGCTTCCGATCTCCGCCGGTGCGGTCTCCCAGTGCCCCCGGTGTTTGTACGCTATGGGTGGCATCAAAGATCGCCGGGGCACCCGTTTCTTGCATCCACGGGATGGCCCGCATATCGTTCACCAACATCCCGTAGCCAAAGGTCGTCCCCCGCTCCGTCAGCAACACGCGGTGGTTACCCGCCTCGTGCAGTTTCTTCACGACGTTCTTCATATCCCAAGGGGCCATGAACTGCCCTTTTTTGACGTTCACCACTCGGCCGGTCTCTCCGGCGGCGATTAGCAAATCGGTCTGGCGGGCGAGGAACGCCGGAATTTGCAGAATCTCGCAAACTTCGGCGACCGCCGCCGCCTGCGACACTTCGTGCACATCGGTGGTGACGGGTAACCCGGTGCGTTCGGCCACCAGTTCCAGAATCCGCAGCCCTTCGTGGATCCCCAATCCGCGGTACGCTTTGCCCGAGGTGCGATTGGCCTTGTCGAACGACGCTTTGAAAACGAGGTGAATTCCGAGTTCCTCCGCGATCCGGCGCAAGTCCAGTGCCAACCTCAAACAATGCTCTTCGGATTCAATCACGCACGGCCCGGCGATGAGCAACAGCGGGTGCCCCCCGCCCACGGTGTAGGGGCCAATGTGAATCGGGAGAACGGACATGGGGGAGGCTCCGGAGTTGGCAAGCCGGCAGCATACGATAGCTGTCGGCCGAGTCGAACCGTGTCAATCTCATCAAGATTCAATGGCGTCGTCGCGCTGGCCGCGCAGGAGTTTCTTCGCGGTCGCGTTCATCAACAGTTCCGCCAGCGGCAGGGTCGCGGCGCCGAAGGCGTCGACGGCCCGGTGCAGGTCGTCGGCGTCGGTGCCCGCCATCGCGGCTCGGATTGTCACGGTGGCCGCGTCGATGCGCAACCGCTGCTCGGGTGTTAACTCGGCCCCCGCTTGATCGAGGGCTTTTGCCGTGTGCCGTAAATCGGCGTCCGCTTTGTTTTTATACTCGATGAACCGGCGGGCGCTGAAATCGGCATGGGCATGATCGACACTTTCCAGCACGAGTTGTTCGACTTCGTCTTGGCTCAAACCGTGCGACGCCTTCACTTCGATGATCGCCTGCTGCCCGCTGCGCTGCTCTTTGGCCTGCACTCGGAGCATCCCGTTGGCGTCGACCCGGAAGGTCACATCGACTTGGGCCATCTGCGCCGGCATCGCCGGGATGCCCCCCAGTTTGAATTGCCCGAGCAATCGGCAGTCTTTGGTCAGTTCGCGTTCACCCTGATAGATGTTGATGGTGATCGCCGTCTGGTTATCCACGAACGTGGTGTAACGGGTGGTCGCTTGGCAAGGGACGGTGCTATTGCGGTCGATCACTTTATCGACGACACCACCGAGTGTTTCAATCCCCAACGACAACGGAATCACGTCGAGGAGCAGTCGATCCCGCCGGCCGCTCGTGAGGATGTCGGCTTGCACCGCCGCACCGAGGGCCACCACTTCATCCGGATTCAAATCGGTGTGCGGTTTGCGACCGAAAAACGCTTCCACGCGCTGCCGGACGTAGGGAATCCGTGTCGAACCGCCGACGAGAACCACTTCCGCAATGTCCGTCGGTTTCAACTTCGCGTCACGCAGCGCCGCTTGACACTTCGCCAGTGAACGCTCGATGTAAGGTGCGATGAGTGCTTCGAAGTCCGCGCGGCTGAACGTCCGGCGGTACCGGATATTGCGTTGCGGCAGGTCGATGACCAATTCCGTGGAGTCCAGCGTCGAAAGTGCCATTTTGGCTCGTTCTGCCGCTTCGCGTAAGTGCTGCAGCAACTCCGCATCGGGCAGGAGCTTCAAATCGTTCGACATGATGTCCATGATCGCGCGATCAAAGTCGTCGCCGCCGAGATACGTATCGCCGTTGGTGCTGAGAACTTTGAATACGCCGTCGGCCAACGAGAGAATCGAGCAATCGAAGGTGCCACCGCCGAGATCGTATACGGCGATGGTACCCGCATCGGCTTTGTCCAATCCATACGCGAGTGCGGCGGCCGTCGGCTCGTTGACGATGCGGAGCACGTCCAGACCGGCGATTCGTCCGGCATCTCGGGTCGCTTGCCGTTGGGCATCGTCGAAGTAGGCCGGCACGGTGATGACGGCTTTGGTTGCATTCCCCGCCCGTTTCCGCACCTCTTGCAAGATCATCGCGGAGAGTTCTTCGGGGGTGTATTCCTTATCGTCCATCCGCACGCGCAGCACCTTGCGGCCCGGTTGCACTTCGCGTTCGACAATCTGTTGCGGAATGTGCTTCAACTCCCCTTGGAGATCCGCGAGCGTCCGGCCCATCAGCCGCTTGACGCTGAAGATCGTGTGCGTGGGGTCGAGCAATGCTCGCTCCTTTGCAGCCGTTCCAACCAGAACCGTGCCGTCCGGGTGGAAACTGAGGCACGACGGCACGAGGGCGATTCCCGTCGGATCGCGAAACACTTCCGGCCGACCATTGCGGATGGTCGCCGCGAGACTGTTGGTGGTGCCGAGATCGATGCCGACGACGGTGGCGGGTGTTTGGGGTTCCATCCCGTTTTGGTAGCCTGCCCGTGGGGATTGTCAACGCCCCCGACTTCGAAGCGCAGGAACCGCGCGCGTATCGCTTCGCGGACGAAGTGGTAGAATGGTACTGTCGAAGTCCTCGAACTTCCGCGAGCCCCCATGATCCTGTCGTTCTTCCTGGCGGCGTGGCAAGCCCGCGAGGCGATCCGCAACGGCCAGCCGGATGTCGCCCGTCGCATTTTGGAACCGTTCGCCCAAGCGGGTCACGGCAAAGCGCTCCGAATGAACGTCGATGTGGCACGAGCCTATTGGTTGCGTGCCGAAACATCCCGCCGGAACGAGAACTCCGAAGCCGCGTGGAAAGACCTCCTCGCCGCCGAAAGTTTGCAAACGGGGTTGGTCGAACTGGTCGATTTCCGCCGCTTGCTCACCCAACAGGGATTGGTGGCCTGCCGAGAATATTTGCGGGTCGGTAAGCCGTTGCGGGTCGCCGAAGCGCTAGCTCGGTTGAAACAGCGCACGGCTTTCCACCCCGAATTCGATTCCCTCGACGAGACCGCCCGCGACTGGTTGCTGGCCCTCGAAATGGCCGACAGGGGCGATTTCCTCGCGGCCCAGGGCACATTGGCGAAAGCCCGCGAACGCACCGCACCCGAACTGCACCGGGCCTTCGATGCGACCGACGCCGAGTTGGCCCGCCGCGCCGAACAGTACCGGGCCGCCGTCGAACAACTTTACAATGCCGCCGAAGCGAAGCAGTGGCGCACCATCCACCAATGGGCCGAAGCCGTCTCCGCGGTGGCGCCGAATCACCGCGATGCCCGCAATTTGAAGGCGAAAGCGTGGGACGCTCTCCACCCCGATTCCGTAGCTCCCCGGGCGGTTCCCGATGCGAGTGGGATCGTGCAAATGGCCTGGGCTGGCCCTTCGGCGGAGCACCGCACCACCGTGGGCTACCCAGCCGCTGCTGTGGCACGCCCCCCCGAAGCCGTTTCGGAACGAGGCACAAGCGTTGAAGTCTCCACGAATCCGTTGCCGAAGCGGTTCCTACTCTGGATCGACGGCGTCGGTGGCTTCCTGGTCTGTCTTGCCCCGCGTGTGACGTTCGGCCAAGCGACGACACTCGGCCCCGTGGATGTCCCCCTGTTCGCCGATGTTTCGAGGTTGCACGCGGAGTTATCGCGCGACGGCGAAGGTTACGTTCTGGAATCGGCCCGCGATGTGATGGTGAACGGATCCGACTCGAAGCGGACAATTTTGCGAACCGGCGACCGCGTCACGCTCGGGGCGACCTGCCAATTTGTCTTCCACCAGCCGGTGCCGATCAGCCCGTCGGCGCGTTTGGAACTGGTCAGCGGACACCGGTTGCCGGTGGCCGTGGATGGCATCTTGCTGATGGCCGAAAACTTGATTCTCGGCCCTGGCCCGCAATCGCACGTATTGCTGCCCGAAAGCGCGGGCCACCTGGTCTTCTACCGGTCACAAGATGGCATCGGCTTGCGGTGCCCCGGTGCCTTCCGCATCGATAGTCGCCTCCATCAAGACCGTGCCACGCTGCCGGTGCCGTGCCACGTGGCCAGCGATCACTTCAGTTTTGCCCTGGAAGCGTACGGGCCACGAGGTTAAACAAACCCAAATCTAGCGGAGTATCAGACAGTCTGACGAGCGTGTATTTGTAAAGATTACCCGAACATGCGTGCCAGCTTCGGCAATACAAAGTTGGCCAGACCGGCGCACAGGGTCAGCAGAAAGAGCACCGAAAAGACTCGGAAGGCCCAACGGTAGCCAGGTGCATCGTCCCCCCCGGGAAAAGTCATGGTTGGGGCCGGGGAGGTCGTCGGGGTGGAATTGGCAGACATTGATAAGTCTCTCATGGCTTTTTCCGAACCGCACCGGCGTTTCGGAAGTACAATCTATCTTACTACAATCACGACCCGAATTTTTTTCTCCCACGCGTTCCGTCAGGGCGGCATTCTCCGAGCATGGACACTCTCACTGCCGATCCTTTATTGGCCGCTCTCCGCGATGGTGGGCAGTGCTCGGCCGATCAGCTTGTGGCCATGGAACAGGCCTTCGCCCGCGTCGGTTCGGAACCCGCTGCGCTGGCCGACGCTCTGAATCAGCTCGGCGTCCTAACCCGCTATCAATTCCGCAAAGTTCAACTCGGTCGCGTCCCCGAATTACTCTTCGGTCAGTACCTCATCCTCGAGAAAATCGGCGAGGGGGGCATGGGCAAAGTTTACCGGGCCCTCGATACGCGGATGTCGCGCATGGTCGCACTCAAAGTCGTGCGGCCACAGTTGATGTCGAATAAGACGGTGCTCCGGCGCTACGAACGGGAAGCCGAAGCGGCCGGGAAGCTCGATCACACGAATATCGTCAAACTGTTCGATGCGGGCGAAGCATCCGGACGATTTTATCTGGCGATGGAATACGTCGACGGTTCGGATCTCTCGCGGTTGGTTAAAGACAACGGGGCGTTGAGCACGGCGGAAGCGTGCGAGTACATGCGGTTGACGGCCCTCGGCCTCCAACACGCCCATGAGAATGGCTTCGTTCACCGCGATATCAAGCCCTCGAACTTGCTCGTGTACGGGGAGCGGGCCATCCCCGGCACCGGCGGTCGTGCCCAACTCAAAATTTTAGATATGGGTCTGATCCGGAGTATGGCCGATGACGATAGCCCGGATCACACCGAACTCACACGGGATGGCACCGTGGTCGGCACGCCCGATTACATGTCGCCGGAACAGGCGAAGAATTCGAGTTCCGTCGATCCGCGTGCCGACCTCTATTCGCTGGGCTGCACGCTTTATTATCTGCTGCGTGGGCAAGTGCCGTTCCCGGAAGGAACGCCCATCGACAAGTTGATCCGCCATCAGCTCGACCCGGTTCCCGATGTGCGGCAAGGACGCAGCGACATCCCCTACATGGTCGGCACGATCGTGACCCGCCTGCTGAGCAAAAAGCCCGACGAACGCTATCAGACGGCGGCGGAAGTGGCGGCACTCTTGGGGAACTTCACCCCCGATGCCGCGGTGATGGATCTCAGCCCGC
>JAYSYJ010000219.1:0-35204 GCA_043727675.1 Fimbriiglobus sp. | reverse complement strand
TTGCGGGGCTTCGGCACCCGCTTGGTGGGGTTGTCCGCGACGAACCCGCACTTGACCGCCCAGCCGAAGCATGCCGAGACGCTCCGCAAGCGAATGCTTTTGGTCGTGTCTCCGACTTTCATCCCGTGAAGCCACCGGGAAACGTCGATTGTGGCAACGCGGTTCGCCGGAGTGTTTTTGAACCGGGCGAGGAAGAGTTCGAGGTCGATGCGGTACTGGCCAACGGTGAGCGGCTTCAGCCGAGACGCAATGTCGGCCAGGAAGAGGCCGACCAGTTCTTGAACCGTGAGCGCATCGGCCCCGGCCGGATCCGGGGCCTTGGCGACGCGGTTTTCCGGCTTCCCGTTGGCCATCAGATGGTGCCAAGCCGCGTTCGCCTCTTTGGAATTTGCCGATCCGCGAACCCCCAGACTCACACTTCGCCCGTTTCGGGTGACGTACCAAGTGTTCTTGGCCGTTCGAAACCAAGGGCCGTCGTTGTCTCTCGCCATGGCCGGAGTACCCGGCAACAAGGAATTCACTGCCCGTTCACTGCCCCAAGAACCACTCTTGTTTCAGCTTTCCCTAAGAAATCAGGCTAATCCTTGGCAGACGCACAAGATTTAGGTTCTTGCGGCCGCAAGGCTGTACGGGTTCAAGTCCCGTCCTTCGCACTGGTTTGATCTGGTTTCAGTCACGAGGTTTCAACTCATAAGCTGCGACCCAAGCTCCATTTCGCACGTACAGTTTCCCGCGGTTGACCACAGGATGGTTCCACGTTTTACCGGAAATCGCGTTCAATTTACCGAGTTCGGTCGGTTCGTCGGTCGACGCTTTTAATAGGTACACTTTGCCATCGACGGCTTGGATGATGAGCAGCCGTTGTTCCTTGAGCAGCAGAATTTGTCCGTTTCCGTAACGGGTACCCGCGTCCCATTTGATGCTGCCGTCACGCAGATCCGCGCAAACCAAATTCTTACCGTCGAAGCCGTAGAAGACGCCGTCATAGGCGACGCCGTCGTTGAAATAGGGTTTCAATTTGTCCGTGGCCCAGACGACGTCGACACGCCAAGAATCGCTCGTCTTGGTCACCTGAATTCGCCGGGTGCCCATCTCGCTGCCGACGCCGGTGCCGATGAGGAAATTTCCATCGCCGAGTACGGTCGGTTGCGTCACCCGGTTCAAACCGGGGATGTTCCATTTGTAATCCCAGAGCACCCCGCCCAATTTCGCATCGAACGCTTCTAATCCGTAATCGCACTGCAGCAGTACTTGTTCGACACCGTTGATGACGGCGAGTTGGGCCGAGCTGTAACTGTGTTTGGCTTGCCCCGCCGACCAGCGGAACTTGCCGGTACCGGCATCGAACCCTGCGGTTCCTTGATTGTCCGGCCCTCCCGCGTAGACGATGACCACACCTTGGCTAACCAGCGGCGACGACGAGTAGCCCCACTGTGGCGGCTTCCCGCCCGTGTCTGTAGTGATGTCGGTCTTCCAGATGAGTTGACCATTTTCGGCGTTCAAACAGAGCAATATCCCCGTGGCACCCATAGCGTAGAGCTTGCCATCGACGACGGTTGGTGTCGCCCGCGGCCCAGCCCCGGCATTCAGGTCGCTGAATTTCACAGGCTCGAAGTGTCGCCAAATTTCCCCGCCGGTGGCCGCATCGTAGCAGACGACCGCTTCATCGTTTTGACGTTGTTCTTGGGTGAACAGTCGATCCCCCACGATGGCGAACGTCCCCCAACCCGGGCCGATTTTCTGCTTCCACATTAGTTTCGGCGGGTGAGTTTCCCAATCGGGGTCGATACTGAACCCTTTCACAATTCCATCGCGGTTCGAGCCGCGAAACTCGGCCCAGTCCAGCGAGTCCTTCGCCGATTCGGACAACGGCTTCGCCGGGATCATCGTCGTTCGATTCTTCAATTCCTCGGCGTCACGGTCTTCGGGGATGGGGCTGAACCGGAAAGAGAATTCGGGGTGCATGTCAGCGTCGGTGCCGTCCATCCGCAACAGGCCGAAGGAGCCCCATGCTGCGGCGAGCCAGGCGAGCGTGCCGATCTGACGGAGAGTACGCGGGAGTGGAAAACTGACCGCGAGCCAACCGACCCAAATCAGCAAAACGAACGGTGCCCCAAAGATCATCGGCCCGATCGGGATGCGTCTTTGTGTGATTTCGAGCACGCACAATCCGAAGAGCGGTAATAGGAACAATGCTAGCACGGCCCACTTCATGCCACCGTGGGTTCGGGAAAAAGCCGTCCACCAAACGACAGCGAGAATGGTTCCGAGCAATGGCCCGGCGAAGTAGGCAATGAAGTGCAACATCGTGAGAGGGAAGAGCCGCGCCGGGACGGTCATCATGAACGCGACGAGTGCAATGATGGCGATCCCGGGCCAAACGCGGACGGGCCAATGAGTCGTAGACATGTTTGGCTCCGAGGCGAGCCGACCCTTGTCAAGGATCGGGTGAATTGTGAAACCTCTCAATTGGTAGTCAATACGTGGCGCGGCCACCGCTGATGTCGAAGCAGAATCCGGTCGTGAAGCTGCAATCGCCGCTGCTGAGGAAGTGAACCAGCGCTGCAACTTCGTCGGGTTTTCCGGTGCGACCGAGCGGGATTTTGCTGAGCATCATATTCACCTGCTCGACACTGAGTTGATCGAGGATCGGCGTTTGGATCACCGCCGGGGAAACGCTGTTGACACAGATATCTCCCTTGCCGACGAGTTCTTTCGAGAGCGATTTCGTCAAGCAGATCACGGCGGCTTTGCTGGCGGAGTAAGGCCCCATCTTCGGGTTGCCTTCTTTGCCGGCGATGCTGGCAATATTCACGATCCGCCCATACTTGCGCTCGATCATTCCCGGCAGCACCGCTTTGCAGCAAAGTACCAGACCGGTGACGTTGATGTTCATGACATACTCCCAGTCTTCCCGCACCGATTCCCAGATCGACACATCACGCCCCTTCCGACTGGCGACGCCGGCGTTGTTCACCAAAATGTCGACGGGGCCGGCCTTGGCCATCACTTCGGCGAAAACGCGGTCGAGGTCGGCTTCTTTCGTGAGGTCGCCGACCATGGCCACACCCCCGATGTCCTTGGCGACCCGTTCCGCGTTGGCCGCGGCCATGTCAAACACGCCGACCGTGGCTCCGGCCGCTGCGAGCCGGCGCGAGATGGCTTCGCCAATCCCTTGGCCGCCACCGGTCACCACGGCGACTTTGCCATCCAATCGAAAGAGTTGCTCGGTCACAATTCTGCTCCGTTCAGGTATGGCTCAACAATCCGTCTACTGTAGTGGGATGGTGGAAACGCGTCATCCCAAAGCGAGTCCACACATGGCAGGATCTGTCCAGAACGAGACAATGAAGACCATCCCGAACAGCGCGGTTGTCGTTTGCGCGCGGTTCCCGCATGATAAGGGCAGACACAGACTGGGGCGGGAAACCGTCCGGGGATTGGCGGAGCCGAGTTCGACATGAAACATAACCGCGCCGGTGACGGCGAACGCACATTGGCCGTGTTCGTCGATTTTGAGAATCTCGCACTGGGATTCGGCGGTCGTCGCGATCGATTCCAAATCGAAAAGGTGCTCGAACGCTTGGTCGAAAAGGGCAAAATCGTCGCCAAGAAGGCCTACGCCGATTGGAGCCGCTTTGGCACCTACGCCGGTTCGTTGCACGAAGCGGCTATCGAACTGATCGAAATTCCCAAGCGCTCGATGACCGGCAAGAACTCGGCCGACATCCGATTGGTTGTGGATGCCATTGACTTGGCCTATTCCAAAGACCACATCGACACCTTTGTCATCGTCTCCGGGGATAGCGATTTTTCGCCGTTGGTCTCGAAGCTGAAGGAACTCGGCAAACACGTCATCGGGCTAGGGTTGGTCGAAGCGACCTCGAATCTGTTGCGCGATAACTGCGACGAATTCATTTATTACGAAGATCTCGACCGTCCCGACGTATTGCAAATTCACGGCGGGGTGCAAGTGCCCGAAGTGAAGCGAAAAGTCTTCAACTTACTCGTCGATTCGCTGGTCGCCTTGCGCCGCGAAAATAAGGACGTGATCTTTTCGTCGATGGTCAAGGACACGATGAAAAGGAAGAAACCCTCGTTCAACGAGGAGTATCATGGCTACCGCACCTTCAGCGAACTGCTCGAAGACGGCCAACGCCACGGTTTGATCGAGATCGAAAAGCATAAGACGAGTGGAACCTACGTCGTCAATCGTTTCGGGGACGAACTCCGGCTCAATGGGCAGACGGTGGTGCAGCAGTTACCACAACCAGTGCCGTTGTCACTGCCCTCACCCAAACCGTTGCCGCAGTCGTCCCCGCTCGAACGGAGCAATGTTCCGGCACAACGGAATGATCGCGGCCCGCGGCCCGCGACTCCACCGCCGCTCCCTTCGCAACGTCCACTCGAAGTTCGCGCGCCGCTCCCACCACCCGCACGGCCTCTTCAGCAACCGATCCTTCAGCAACGTGCCCCTCTGACTCAGCCAAGCACTCCTTCACGTGTTCTTGACGATGACGACGATGACCGATTGCCCCTCGGCCGCTCGTTGATCGAAGATGTGGACGATGACCTCGACGAAATACCGTCGTACTCGCCCAAACGGGCTGTCCCGGCAACTCCATCACCCACGACGGCCAAAGCCGCTCCGGCCAAACGCGAACCTGTCAAGCGTGAACCGGCTAAACCGAAGCTGCCTCCTGCGGAGAAGCCGGTTGCGAAAGCTTCACCGAAGACACGCCAGACGGCCGTTCAACCGCCTGCGGAAAAACCGAAGCCAGTGGCGCCACCGAAGCCGATTGAGAAGCCCAAACCCGTTGCAAAACCAATAGTCGAAGAGGATGGCTTCGGATCCGGTTTGGATGACTGATCTCAACTTCCTCGCCTTTCGGAGTCCGGATCGTGCCTGCACTGTTCGCCTTGACGATGTTCCTCAGTGCGACGTTGCTGTTTATGGTTCAGCCGATGGTCGGGAAGATGGTGCTGCCGCACGTCGGGGGAAACCCGGCGGTGTGGAACACCTGCATGGTCTTCTTTCAAGCACTGCTCTTGCTCGGCTACTGGTATGCCCACAAACTCACGAGCATGGCGAGCCTCGCCAGGCAAGTGGCCATCCATGCCGGTGTGTTGGCCACGGCCGGAGCCGTGCTGATTTTCGCATCTTTAACAACGGCAAATCATTCGACGGTTCCCATTCTGAAGTCGCTGGCCCCCGAAGGCGGGGCACTGCCGTTCTTCGCGGTCATTTCGATGTTGGGCGTGGCCATCGGTTTGCCGTTCTTAGCCGTCTCCACGAGTGCCCCGCTGCTGCAGCGTTGGTTCACCGTGACGGGGCACCCCAGTGCGAAAGATCCTTACTTCTTGTATGCCGCGAGCAACGCCGGGAGCTTGATCTCGCTGCTCGGGTATCCGCTGTTCACCGAGCCGACGTTTCGAACAGTGCAGCAGACGTGGCTCTGGGCCGGCGGATTCCTCATCCTATTCGGGCTATCGATTCAATGCGGGCGGGCGGCGCTGAACCCACTTCGACCACTCGGGAAACCAGTCTCGGACGAGCGTACGGTGGCACCCAAATTGAGCCAGAAGTTGCGCTGGCTCGGTCGGGCCTTTGTGCCATCGAGTTTGATGCTCGGCGTGACGACCTACATGACGACCGATATCGCTTCGGTACCCCTCTTGTGGGTGATCCCACTCGCTCTTTATTTGTTGACGTTCATCTTCGCATTCGCCCGGACTCCGAGTTGGTATCGGGCGATTTTGAGTAACTCCGCCCCGGTTGCCGTGCTGCTTTTGATCTTCGTGATGACGGCGAAGTACAACATCTTGGCACCGTTTCAAATGCTCGGATTGCACCTGTTCGCGTATTTCATGCTCGCTCTCCTTTTGCATACAGAACTGGCGGCTGACCGCCCCGACCCGAAATACCTCACGAATTACTTCCTCTGGATCTCTTTCGGTGGCGTACTCGGTGGACTTTTCAACGCCATCGTAGCCCCCTTGGTGTTCCCTCAGGCCTACGAGTATCCCGTTGCTCTCGCGCTCGGTTGCATGCTCGTTCCGCGTGGGAAATCCGATTCGAAATCATCGGATCAACCGGCCACAGCCGAATCGGCCGGGATCGCTCGTTTTTTCGATCTGTTGATTCCAATCGCGATGCTCGCGGTGTGTGCAGGGCTTTTTTCGATCGGCAAATCGAAGTCGATGTTATCGGCGAGCCAATGGGTTGCTGACTCCATCCAGCCCATTCTCACGTTCTGCGGTATCGCGAGTGTGCCGAGTTCAACAATCGCTCTTTTTGCGACGTTGACACCGCCGTGTTTGATTTGCTTTTTGTTCATCGATCGTCCGCTCCGTTTCGGACTCTGCGTGGCGGCGATTTTGTTCGTACCTTTGTACCGCGAAGCCTCGCGCGGTTACGATCCGAAAACTGAAATCAACCGGGAAACCATACGCAGTTACTTCGGGATCATGCGTCTCGAGCATTATCCGCGGACATTCGGGATCAAGCCTGAGTACTACCTCGACCCTCATTACAGCCAACAGGATGCGGAGGAGAAGTTCGGCAAAGATGCGACGATACCCTTCCACATCGACACCCGCGATCTGTCTCATGGGACGACTCTGCACGGCCGCCAATTCGTCGGCCGATTCCGTGTCGCGCTGCCTAGGATCGATCCGACCAAACCGACCGCCTACGAGCCACGCGAATACTCCACTCTCCCGAATTTGCACGACGAAATCCGGACTCTCGGCGTCGGTTCGATTTGGGAAAGTATCGCACTCGCCGGGGCGAAAGAAGGGTGGGATCCGACCGCCGACCCGCTGACGTATTACCACCGAACGGGGCCAGTCGGTTCCCTATTCCGCGAAGCATTTGCCCGCAAAGGATTGCCGCGTGTCGGCATGGTCGGTCTCGGTACCGGCTCCGGAGCGGGCTACGCCATTGCCGGTCAAACGATGACCTTCTACGAAATCGATCCCGCCGTGAAAACGATGATCGATAACGGCCAGCACTTCACCTATGTCACCGATGCTCGCAAACGCGGGGCCGCGGTGGAGATCGTCATGGGCGATGCCAGGTTGATGCTCGAAAAGTACGACGGCACGAAGTACGACCTGCTGCTGATCGATGCGTTCAGTTCGGATTCCATTCCCGTTCATTTGCTGACCGTCGAATCGTTGAAGCTCTACCGCGAAAAACTGTCCGAACGCGGACTGCTCGCCATCCACGTGTCCAATGCGTACTTGCGGCTCGAACCGATTGTCGCGGCGATTGCCGAGAAGAACGCGCTGACCTGCCGGATTTGGACGGATCGCAACAACATGCCTCCGGGCAAAGAAGAGTCGTCGTGGATTGTACTCGCACCGTCCGAAGAAGACCTCGGCCCGGAGTTTGCGAAATCGAGTTTGGATCAGTCTTGGAAAATCATCCCGTTGAATCCGGGAATCACCCCGTGGACCGACGACTACCAAGATATCCTGCGCGTGATTCGCTCGAAAGAATTGCAAACCCTCCGTCGGCATCTCGGATTGCCCACGCCCTTCAGCGAGTGAGTTTGTGAATCGACCACTGCTCATCGTCGGGGCCAGCGGTCGCGCGGCGGCCCAATCGGCTGTATACGCCGGTTGGCAACCGTTCATCATCGATCTCTTCGCCGACGAAGACACGCGGTCACTCGGCCCGGTCTGGCAATGCTCACTGGTTGACTATCCGCAAGGGTTCATCGAGTTAGCGGCTCAAGCACCTCCCGGCCCATGGATGTTCACCGGCGGCTTAGAAAATTACCCTGATGTCGTGGAAGCGATCTCACATTCGCGCGAGTTATTCGGAGTCCGACCGGAAGTCCTCAAGACGATTCGTGATCCATTCGTTCTGCAAAAGCTCGTACCCATGCCGGCGATGTGTCGGGTGAACGAACCGCACGACACGACGAAGCGTTGGCTCCGCAAACCTTTCCGCGGCTCGGGCGGATTCGGAATTGAAACTCTTCGCCTCCCCGCCTCTGAAAGCGGAACTGCGGAAGCCGAATTCTATTCTCAAGAATGGTTGGACGCTCCATCGTACTCCGCTCTGTTCCTGTTCAACGAACACCGTTTCCCATCGCTTATTGGAGTCTGTGCCCAGCTCATCGGCGAACCGTGGCTCCATGCGCCCGCGTTCCAATACTGTGGCAACATCGGGCCGATCCGCACCGACGATAGCTTGAACCATCGACTTCAGGAACTGGGTCATCTGCTCCAACCACTCGGGCTACGGGGGTTAGTCGGAATCGATTTTCTAAAGTCTGGAGATGATCTTTTTGTTCTGGAAGTGAACCCACGCTACGCCGCATCGGTGGAGTTGTACGAGCGAGCACTGGGATGTTCGCTGTTGAGGGAACACATCCAAGCCTTCCAGACCTCACCAGCTCACTCACGCTTTGCAACCGAAAAGAGGGACGGAAACATCCACGGCAAAGCCGTTCTGTACGCCGAGCATTCCTTCGTGGTTCCTCCTCTTCACCCATGGCGCGGGCCGTCATTCGCCGACATCCCGATGGTCGGTTCCACAATCTCTGCAGGACAACCGGTGGTCACCCTGTTCGCATCTGGCGATACTGAAACGGAGTGCCGTGAACGATTGCAGGATTTGGCCCGAGTGAGTGAACCGCAATGACGAGCTTGAACGACCGTGCCGAAGCCTTGGCCGATGAATTGGAAGAGTTATGCGACGATGTTCGTGTGGACGTGCATCGGGTTGGCTCCGCACGTGTCATCGACTGCGGCGTCCATGCCGTGGGCGGCTTGCAAGCGGGCTTGCACCTGGCTCGCATTGGCCTCGCCGATCTCGCCGATGTCGCACTCATCAATGGGCATATGGGCGCCACCATTGCGGTCACCACCGATGCACCCGTCCGAGCCTGCCTCGGATCGCAATACGCTGGCTGGCAGGTACAAGCGGGCAAGTTCTACGCGATGGGTTCTGGCCCGATGCGGGCGTTGTCCGGCCGCGAAGAAATTCTCAAGCAGTTAAAATTATCCGAGGATTCAACTTGTGCGGTGGGCGTGCTCGAAAGCCGCAAGCTGGCCAACGAGGAGGTGATCGCGGCGATTAGGGAAAAACTTCCCGCTACCGTGGAACGGCTCACGTTATTGGTGGCACCGGCCAGCAGTATTGCCGGGACGATTCAAGTCGTGGCGCGTTCTGTCGAAACCGCACTGCATAAATTGCACGTACTAAAATTCGATGTTCATCAAGTCGTCAGCGGATTCGGGGTCGCTCCCATGCCGCCGATCGCTGCTAACGAACTCGCCGCCGTCGGGCGAACGAACGACGCGATTCTCTACGGTGCTCGCGTAACGTTGTGGGTGAATGGCGACGATGCGATCATCGACGAGATCGGCCCGAAAGTACCATCGAACGCATCGAAGGATCACGGTGAGCTTTTTGCCGATCTGTTCGCCCGCTACGGCGACTTCTACAAGATCGATCCGCTGCTATTCAGCCCGGCCGAAGTGACCTTTGTGAACTTACAATCTGGCCGCGCCCGCACGTACGGTCAGACGGATGCGGCCCTGCTACGCAAATCTTTTTTCGGGGAGTGAGCCGATGCGCTTCGGCATCCTCTGCGGCGGCACCGGCTGGCACGTGCAAGATCTCATCCGTGCTGCCAATGCAAGTGGGCACGCGGCCGAGGCCATCGATTTTCGAACGATCTCCGCTGAAATTCCTGCGAATCCTGCTCGCTTTGAGACTTGGCTCGTCCGCACGATGCCCGGCGGATCGCTGGAGCAAATCATCTTCCGCATGGATTGCCTGCACGTGGCGGTGGCTGAGGGCACGACCGTGCTGAATCCCCCTCGGGCGCTCGAAACGTGCGTCGATAAATTCTTGACGACAGCCCGCTTGTGTGAAGCGGCCGTTCCCACTCCGCGCACCATTTGCACGCAAACAGCAGACGATGCGATGCGCGCTTTCAACAGCCTCGGCGGCGACATCGTCGTCAAACCGATCTTCGGTTCGGAAGGTCGAGGAATGGTCCGCCTCACCGACAAGGAAGTGGCGTGGCGGACATTCCACGCGATCGAGCAAACCGGGTGTGTGGTTTATCTTCAGCAGTTCATTCGCCATCCCGGTTGGGATGTGCGTGCGTTTGTCCTGGGCGATCGCGTACTCGCTTCAATGAAGCGTTACGGTCACGGCGACTGGCGTACGAATGTCGCACAGGGTGGAACCACCATGGCATGTGAATTGGCGGCACCGCTGCGAGCATTGGCACTCGCGGCGGCACGGGCTACGGGGGCCATCCTTGCCGGGGTCGATCTCCTGTGCGATGAAGTTGGACGCTGGTTTGTGATCGAAGTTAATGCGGTTCCTGGATGGAAAGCGTTGGCGGAAAGCTGTGGCATCGATGTGGCGGCCGCCATCATCCGCTTCGTCGCCGAGGAACGTTGATGGATGCTGCTCAAGCGGCTCATACCGCGTGCGTCTGGGAAGTGCGGGCTCGCAAGGTCGGCAACGTCCACCCCGGCGCCGGCTTCGCGGACCTCAACTATCTCGACTTCGTCCGTTCGGCCGGAGCGCTGATGCAAGCGTTGACGGAGTGCAGAGGGGCCGTTATCGGCGAGACGATCCTGCGCGCGGTGCAATTGCGGCGCGAAGTCACGCCGTCGAATACTAACCTCGGGATCATCTTGCTCTTAGTCCCGTTGGCAAAATCGCAAGATCGAGCGGGCTTAACCGAATTGCTGCGAAGGTTGACCGTTGCCGATGCGCACAATTGTTACGAAGCCATTCGCTCGGCATCCGCTGGCGGACTGGGTGAAACCGTAGAACAATCGGTGAACGATGAACCTACGGTGACACTGCTTGAGGCGATGCGCCTCGCAGCGGATCGGGATCTGATCGCCAAGCAGTACGCCACTGGCTTCGCGGACATCTTCGACTTCGGTGTGCCGCGTTTACTCGAGGGATTCAAGCGGTTTGGCACGATTGAAGCGGCTATCCTCGATTGTCAATTGCACTGGCTCGCCGAGTTCCCCGATTCGCTCATCGCCAGAAAATGTGGAATGTCGATGGCACTCAATGTGCAAACACGGGCGCGGGATGTCCTCGCTGACAACGGCTTATCATCTCCCAGAGGTCGAGTCAGCGGTGTCCGGTTCGACGCTGACCTACGCAGCGACGGCAACCGCCTGAACCCCGGAACCACCGCCGACCTCGTCACGGCGTGCCTGTTCATCGCTCTCCGCGAGAATAAATTGAAACCGACGGATCTGTTCCCTTGGCTTGTCACCGATTGGTTGTGATTCCCATGCCCGCCGAACGCTTTTCCATCCGCGTGAGCAAGGATTACTTCCTCTTCTGTTGCGCGCATTTCATCACGTACAACGGCGACGATTGCGAACGGTTGCACGGCCACAACTACCGTGTCGCCGTGGAAGTCGGAGGGCCGCTCGACCCGAATCAGTACGTGTTTGATTTCGTCGCGCTCAAGCGGCGAACCCAGTCTATCGTGGATGAACTCGACCACCATATGCTGCTGGCGATGGAGAATCCGCTGTTGCCCGTGGTGGAGCAGGGCGACAATCTCGTGGTGACGTTCGGAACGAAAATGTGGAGCTTCCCCAAAGAAGATTGCGTGCGCTTACCGATTGCGAATACTACGACAGAACTTCTGGCGAAATGGTTTGCCGGACGGTTAGCCACGGAATTGCAAAAACAGTACGGCTATATGCCCGAGGTGATGAAGATCGAAGTCGAAGAAGCGACCGGGCAATCGGCAACGTATGCGATCACCCGTTGAAGAAATCGGAGACGACGCAACTGAACCCGGGCAGGACGGATTCGGCCGTGAGTGTCGCTTCGGCTTCGAGTACAGTCGATTTTATTTTGCTGTCGTAAACCGTCACGGTGCAAGCGTCTGGATCGACGACCCAAACCAACTTGACGCCGCCCGTGAGGTATTCGTGTGCTTTGGCCCGGAGTCCTGATTTAGTGTCCGACGGCGACCTCACTTCCACGCAGAGATCGGGCGGCAGATCGTGGTAAGCGATGACTTCGACGCCGAAGGGAAGCCGCTCCGCACTGTAGAAACTCACATCCGGTGTGCGCACGGAATCAGGATCGCGCTCGGTGATCGCCCCGCTTTCCGTCACCACACGGCCGATTCGATGTGACTTCAAAAACAATTTGATGGCGAAGGCCACGTTCATTTGCACCTCTCCATGACGGATTCCGGGTGGCGGCGTGAATTCGATCTCCCCTCGGACAAGTTCATATTTGCAGTCTTGTAATTCTTCGGTGAGAAAAAATTCTACCGCCGTCATCGGATTGGTCGCTACGTTCGACATGCTACCCTCCGTTCACGATTAGCGATCTTACTATACCGTGCCGACATCCTTCCATTGGTGCGTCGTCGCCGATTCCAGCACGGCGTCCAGAACCAGTTGTGTTTCGAGCGCATCGCGGAACGTCGGGCTGGCCGGCTTGCCGGTGCTGAGGCCTTGGAGGAAGTCCGCCACTTGGTGCGTAAAACTACTGTCGTAACCGATGGCAAGCCCCGGCACCCACCAGTTGGCCATGTACGGGTGATCCGGACTGTTGTCGGTCACGTGGATGCTCTTCCAGCCGCGGATTTTCGATTCATCTTTGTAATCGAAGATTTGCAAGCGGTGCAAGTCGTGCAGATCCCAGGTGATCGACATGTTCTCCCCGTTGATCTCGAGCGTGTACTGTGCCTTGTGCCCGCGGGCGTAGCGGGTGCTCTCGAAGTTGGCGAGCGATCCGTTGGCGAACTTGCCGAAGAAGGTGCACGCATCGTCGATGGTGATCTGTTCCATTTTGCCAGTGAGCGCATGCTGGCGTTCCTTCACGAAAACTTCCGTCATCGCGCAGACGGAACTGAGGCTTCCGTTGAACCAAAGGGCCGTGTCGATGCAGTGTGCCAGCAAGTCGCCCGAGACTCCGGCCCCGGCGGCAGCGGCGTCCAAGCGCCAGAGGCCTTTCCCACCCTGCGGCAGTTCTGAATTGATTGTCCAGTCTTGGAGGAACTTCGCCCGGTAATGAAATACCTTGCCCAGTCGGCCTTCGTCGATGAGCTTCTTAGCCAAGCTCACAGCGGGGATGCGGCGATAATTGTACCAGACCATGTTCGCAACTTTGGCGGCTTCCACAGCCGCCACCATCGTCCGACCTTCCGCCGCGTTCATCGCCAGCGGCTTTTCGCAGAGGATCATTTTCCCGGCGGCGGCAGCGGCAATCGCCATCTCGGCGTGCAAGTTGTTCGGCACGCAGATATCGACGGCATCAATATCGGGACGCGCGATCAACTTCCGCCAATCCGTTTCGATCGACTCGTAACCCCACTGATCGGCAAAGGCTTGCGCTTTGGCCGCATCTCGGGCGCAAGCCGCTTTCAAAATCACTTGGTAGTCGCTCGGGAAAAACTGGCCGACTTGCTTGTAGGCGTTCGTATGAGCACGGCCCATGAAGCCGTAGCCAATCATACCGACGCGGAACGGTTTCTTGGTCATAGAAGCAAAAACCTCTGAAAGCAGGAGGGTGAATTATATGCGTTTCTTGAACCGGTTGAGCTTGGCGAAGATGTCGGCGAGAGGGAGTCGGAAGCCCGGCAAAACAGATCCACCGTCCAAAGTTCCCGTCGTGTCGACCGTTTCAAATTCTGTTGCGGTCCTGTAGATTCCCGCCGTTCGACTCGGCGGATCGATGACCCAGACACATTGGATACCTACGGAAAAGAACTCGCCAATCTTGCGGGTGATCTCTTTCACGGTGTTCGAATCACTGAGCACTTCGATGGCCAGTGCGGGGACAATCGACCAGATCGCGTCGTCCGGGATTTCTCGGTCGGGAAAAGCACTCCACGGAATGAAGCTGACATCGGGGTAGCGGACATTCCCCAACAACATCCGGAACGGGCCGTCGGCTCCCGACACCAAACCAAGATCATGCGTGTCGGCGTAGTTGCTGAGGCGAGTGATTAGTGCGGCTGCCAAGATCGATTCGAGTGTGCCCACCGCTTTCTCCACAAGGGTTCCGTCGATGAGTTCGTACAGCCGCTTGTTGCCGCCATCCAAATGGCGGATCACGTCCGCTTCCGTAGCGGTGCCCGGCGGCGGATCCATACGAATGCGGTCGAGCGGCACGAATCCCAATCGTTCGTGCAAGTCGGCCAACGTTTCGGGGGCATCGAGTGCGATCATAAGACTCTCGCGAATTCTTCGTGGGCAATCTACACGGCGGCGTACTTCTCGCGCATCTTGTCGAGGTATTTTTTACTTTGTGCGGTGACATCCCACGCGTTCGGCCAGAAGCACAGATCGACGCACCACCAATCGCTCGGCACGCCCGCCGATTGGATCGCCGGGATCAGTTCGTCGAAGTTCAATTGGCCGGTGCCGAACGGGTTGTGAGTCGAGGTGTTGTGTTCGTTCAGACTCCCGTCGCTGTCGATCAGGTGGATATGGGTGATATTGCCCCGGAGTTTTTCAAGGAGTTCCATCGCCCCGCCCGGAAGGGTTTCTTTGGCTCCGATTTGGTTGGCCCCCACTGAGGCGCACATGTGAGCATGGCAGGTGTCGTACAGCACTCCGAAGTTCGGGTTGTTCCGCTTCACACGGACTTCATCGACCAGTGCGAGGATCTCGCTCGGCTTGTTGATCGGGAAGCCCGGTTCGAATTCCCAACAGATGCGGATGTTTTTCTGCGCGGCCAATTTGCTGCAAAGGTCGAACGCTTTCACGGCCCTGGCGAACGCGAGTTCGTTGCTGACTTGGCCGGACTGAACGACCGTGATCGGTTCGACGGTATCGACGCGGATGCAGTCGATCCCCAAATCGTCGGCGAACATGACGTTCTTGGCGAAGGCTGCGATGAACGGCCCACTATCCTCCACCGTCAGCATTTTCTGGCTCCAAAGATCGGCGGCGAGCGCCGAGAAATTCAAGCCATGGGCTTCAACATCTTTGCGGAGTTTGTTCCGGCTCTCTTTGGTGGGGTGGCTATCCGGGCTGGGGTGCGGGCTGAAACCGCCGAGTTCGACGCCGTCGTAGCCAAGGTCTTGGAGCTTGTGCAAGATTGTGTGGAAGTCGTTGGTCGGCACTTCTTGATTGAAGATGTAGGCCCAAGTACCGATGGAGATGCGTGCTTTTGGCATCGAGAAACCTCGCGGGGAAGGGGAACACAACAAGACTTGATTCTGTTGTATGCCACTTTCCTGCTAAGGCCTCACTTGAAGAACTTACCCCAGCCCCTCTGTTACTTCTCTCCCTCTTGCATGAGTGTCCGGTACATCGCGATGTCGGCGGGGTGAACCGATTGTTCTTTCAAACCTTTCGCCTTCGCCTGCTGAAACGTCTTGGCCGCTTCTTCCCGCCGGGGTGGCGTTTGCCCTTGCATTGTCAGGGCCAAGTGGAACATCCGCAGAGGTGTCTTCTCTTGCGAAAGTGCTTGCAGCAAGTCGCGTTCGGCCGCTTCGTACTGCCGCGCCGCAATCTTGATGCGCGCTCGGGTGTCCAACAATTCGCCGGTCAGGCCGATCTCTTGCACGGCTTTCTCAAGTAACTCGCCAGCACGCTCGGCTTTCTGCGGGTTGGCCGCGAGCAACCAAGCGAGATTGTTGAGGGCGAACACATTTCGATCCTCGATCAGTAGTACTTCCTCATAGGCTTTCTCGGCCGAAATCGAATTGCCTTGCAAATGGTAGAATTCCGCTTCGTTGAGCAAGACGGGAATCGATCCCGGCTCGCCATTCTTGGCCAACGTCAACCATTCTTGGATGATTGCAATCTGAGCGGGTGTCGTCGTTCCGGAGCGGAGTACGGCGAGTCCCGCCATCACCTTGACCCGCATCGGCAGCATTTTGGAGTGCCGCTCGATCTTTGCAAATGCCTCGACCGTGCGGTCATCCGCGGCGAGCAGCCCGGCGGCCGCTACGACCGCTTCGGGCCGATTGGCAAAGACAGATTCGTACTTGTCGACAGCCGCGTTCGTCATCGTGCGCCCGAGTTCTGTATGGCGAACCTTGGGGGAACGAGCCAGCTCATCGAGCAGTTCTGCCGCACGAGCATACCGCAATTGCAAATCGCCCGGGGAGTTGTTGGCTGTGCGGGCATAGGCATTGGCTAGTTCGAGGGATTGCTCCGGGACACCGATGCGATTGTCGTAGCGAGCCACTGCGGCAACCGCACGAAATTCCGTGGGGAAGTTTGTCAGCAAGAGTTTGGCACAACCATCGGCGAATTCGCGGTCTTCGGGTTCGCTCGCTTCCTCCAAACCGGCGATGAGGTATTCGATGTTCTTCTTATCCTTCTCTAAAAGCTGGAGCAGCAACTTGCGGCCTTGAATTCGCCCCTCCCGTTCACCGGATGTCCGGCACATCTGGGCCAACAAAAATTGATCGCGTGGATCCTTCGTCTCATCGACGACTCCGCGCAGAATCGCGATGGCTTGGGCAATCACTTGCTTTCGATCATCACTTTCGAGGTGCCGGGAGAGACCAGCGAGAACGGCCGCGGTCGCACGTTTTTCATCGGTGGTTTCACCCGGGGAATTGTCTTTGGCCGACAGCAGCTCTTTCGCACGTTTGCGGTCGAGCGGATTCCCCTGCGAAACATACAACATGGCCAAATTCCGACGCGCCCACGCCATGTCACCTTTTGCACGGTCAGTACCTTCCAAGTACGTTTCCAGCAAGGTGATCGATTCCCGACGTTGATACCGCGATAGCTTCACCGCCAAGCTGGCTTGGGTGAACTGACGTTGTTCCGCTTCCGTTTTCAGATCCGGCTTCCAGTTTTTCGGCGCGACGGACGATTCTGCAATCGATGCGAGTAGCACGACATACTGTGGCGGTGGTAATTTGAGTTTGGCACGTTCTAATACGGCGGTCATGGAAGTCGCACCGGCTTGGAATCGAGTGAGCCGCAACCAATCGTCGATGTTCGCATGGGGGGCTTGCACGGCACGTTCGTAATTCTCCCCCGCTTTGGTCGTTTGATTCAACACCGCGTAACTGTCCCCGAGCCAAGCGAACTCACCGACGTTCCCTTCGTTCCATTTCTTGGCGCTCTCCAGCAGTTTTTTGGCCGGATCAGCGTCGAGCGATTTGAAGCTTTGGCGGATCACTCGTTGGAACGGTTCGCCGCTCCAACGGTAGTCTTTGGCGAGTCCTTCCACGGTTTTTTCGAACGTCCCACCGGGTTGACCCGCCTGGAAGCCGATTCTCACCTGGATGGGTTCAAACCGAGTCGGTTCGAGCAACACTGCCCGATCAAAGTACTCCGTAGCGGTGCTCGTATTCTGTTGCAACAGTTGCAGACGACCCAACACCACGCAAACAGTCGCACGATCTGGTTTCGCCCCGTACTTTTTCACTAGCTCGTCGCAAACGACGGGAGCCTCGGATAGATCTTTTTTAGCCAAGACATCCCAAGCACGCCTAAGCAATACCGTCTCCGCCCCTTGCGGGAGTTTGTTCAATGCGGCTTCGGCTTCCGCTTTCATCGGCAAGTTGTTGAGTTTCACGGCCTGTTCGTAAACGGAATCCCAGACGGAGGCGTCGGTGAAGCGTCGACCTGCCAAACGGCGGTAAGTTTTCAGCATCCCGGCATCGTCGCCCAGGCGGTCGTAGATGTTCAGGAGTCCATCCAAGAGGCGTTGCTGGTCGATATCCGGCCAAGTGTCGATCTGTCCGGCGAGTCGGTCGATGCTTCGCAACTTCGCGGGATCTTTGACGTACAACGTCGCTCGGGCCAGGCGTAAATCCGGGCCATCACCAGCAATTGCTTGGGCTTCGTCGAGAATCGTCAACCCCACCGGGACCCCTACCAGATCGGCCAAGGTCGTAGCCAGTGTACCCCACAATTTCACATCGGTCGGCCGACGATACGCTTCTGCTCGAAGCAGTGCGGCGGCTTTGGCCAAATTGCCCCGCGACGTCGCCACCTCCGCTCGGAGGAGGACACCATCCGAATTCGACGTTCCGAACTTCTTTTCGGCCACGTCTTTGGTTTCCGTTTCGAGGGCATCCCACTGGGCCGACGTGGCCGGAGTCGCTTGCGTGCGCAAATGATTCGCCCGCATCTTGATCAGCGTCGTCCAAGTTCCGGTGCTCGCATACGGCGACTTCGTCGCGAGCTCATATTCTCGCATCGCATCGTCGAATTTCCCCGCATTCAAATACGCCCGTCCGAGTGCTTCTCGACCGGCCAAATTTTGGGAGTCGCTGTTCGTCAAAAGTGTGAGGCAGATCAGTTCGTCCGCGGGGTTCCCTTTGCGGCGATAACATTGCGACAGCAGTAAATTGGTCTGATTTTCCAACCCGGTCAGCCCGATGGTGTCACTCCGAAGGGCGAGTAAAATTGGGATCGCTTCATCCCAATGGTCTTCCCGCATCGCCAATCGCCCACGGATGTACTTCGCTTGCATTTGTGCTTCTTTCGTCGTCCTCGCTTCCAACTTCACCAGAAGACCCCGGCTGCGCTCGGTCTCGCCCAATTGAACGAGTAGGTCGGCGAGGGGGACGAGCAACTCGAAGCTGTTCTCCGATGGAACCCGCTCCAAAGCACCTTCGAGCACGGCCACCGCAGAACCGATGTTGCCACGATTGAGTTCGAGCCAGGCGAGATTGCGGACGAACCGGGGATCTTTCGGATAGACCCGCAACCCCGTAGCCAACAAATCGGCGGCACCGGAGATGTTGGTGCCACGCTGCAATTGTTCGGAGAGCAGCAGCAAACCGTCTGGATGATCCGGCGCGAGTTCCAGCGCTTTCCGCAAATCGACGATGGCACTCTCGGCTGAGAGAACCTTACTCTCTTCGCTCATGGTTGCGAACACAGCCCGGCTGATGTACGACTGCGGATCATTCGGCCGGGCTTCGATCAGTCGATCCAAAACCAGTTTCGCTTCGGCCGGTCGTTGTTTATTGCGCAACAAATATTGCGCGAGGAGTTGGTACGCACGGGTTTGATTCGGGTCGATTCGGATCGCTTCGTTCAGGCTCTTTTCAATCGTTTCACTCGGGAGTTGCAAGGCGGTTTGGGCCGTCGCCAAGTTGAGCCATAACTCAGCATCGTCCGGGAAGTCCTTCAACAGCGTCTCCGCATGCGTCTCCGCATCGGTATTGCGACCCAGGTTCAATGAGAGCTTCAAAGCTTCGCGGCGAATGGCGTGTCGACTTGGATCGGTTCGTAGGATCTTTTCGTACAGCAGCAGCAAATCGAAGGCATATCCGTTCGCGGAACCGCGGTTCTTGATGAGTTCGGCCAGTTCCTCTTGAGCGTCGACATCTAAGGGACGGAACTCGAGATATTGCCGTAAGTAGCTGATCGCCGCATCTTTTTTGCCAGCCTCGGCCGCACGCGCCGATTGGCGCTTGAGCGCATCGGGAATCCGGCGGGCTTGAAGTGCATGGGCCCCAGCCAAACTCCCGACGACTAGCCCCAGGGCGAGAAGCAGTTTAAAGAGAAATCGCTTGTTGATCGTTGGCAGCATCAGTCCGCGTCCTTGCGGGGTCGAATCGGTGAGGTCACACAGTGTAAAATTTGCCGAGGGCATCCGTCAACCTCAACTTTTGTTGTGTTGCCGCAATCCTTTTTACAGTCCGAAGAACTGAAATTATTTAGCCCAGGTCAAGCCGTTTTGGCGACGGCTTGGGTCAACTACTGAGCTTAGGATCGTGAATTTAGAGAGTTTCGGGGTTTCAGGGGAGAAACGGGCCTTGTGGGATTCCGATAATTTAGTCACAGTAGGCTTTTCGGTTGAATCGGGAGTTCAGGAATGAACGGGCCTCAGGTCGTGTTGGAACTGATCCGCGATCGCAAATTGGCGTCCGGACGACTCCGAGGTGTCTTCCATCTGGTCATCGCACGCAAACTCACCCGCACGGATGGAACGCTGCTTTCCACGGGCGTCACCTGGCGGGAACTCTCGCAGTTGCTGAAGTCCCTAAAGTTTGATCGCGAACTGGTCAAGGAACTCGGCACCGATCCCGATTTGCTCGCCCCGAAAGACCGCGAGAAATTCTGGTACGCTGCGATCAGTTTGGCCAAGGTCGATTCGCCCCAAGCCCGCCGCGAAGCGGAAGAACTCCTCGAGCTGCTGAACCCGCTCGGAATTGTCGTGGCGTCGACAGCACCCACTCGCACCCCACTGTTGGCACCCCCGCCTGCATTGCCGAATGTTGAAGGAATCGAACACACCGAAGTGACGACTCCCGCACCAAAACGCAAAAAGAAGTGAACTGTCCAACAACCATGTTCGCAATGCCCACCCACAAGCTTCAACAGACTGCGGGCCATCTTACCGCTACAGCTCCGGCTCAATTTGACGGCGAGCGTCGATGCCGAGGGCGGCGGTCGCCGCAACTAGTTGGATTGTAGCGCAGAGTAGGAAAACCACGTTCCACCCGATGGCAGGCTCGCCCGGAAACGCCTGACGGAGTCGGATAAACACCATCGGGGCAACGGCCGCGCCGAAGTTTCCCCACATGTTCGACCATCCGACGACGGCACCAACGTGCCGCCCGCCGACGTCTTGCGCCCAGGCCCACACAGGGGCCGTTCCCAGATCGGTGGCGAACGCCACCAGACACATCATGACCGTAATCGCCAGCGGATCGCGCAGTGCCAGGCAACCGAGATACGCGGATCCGACGAACAACCTCGACACGGCCACCGGTAACCCGCGTCCCCAGCGTGGGCCGAAGCGCATCATCGCCCGATCCGACAGCCACCCGCCGAGAAGCATGCCCACAATTCCGGCGTACAAGGGCAGCGACTGATACATCGCCCGCGTCTCGTCTGGCGTGCCAAACACCTCCACGAGATAATCCGGAAACAGCGTGATGATGAACACCCAAGCGAAGTTGGCCAGGAATTGAACCAGCGAGTTGAGCCACAGCGCCCGGCAACGCAAGAATGACCCGATGGGTGGCGAACTTGGCGGAGCCGTCGAAACAGACGGTTGCCCACGGGCGATCAGTTTCACTTCGGCCGCGTTGACCGCCGGGTGATCTTGTGGGCGGTTGCGGTACCATAACCAAAACGGCAGCGCCACTATCATGCCGATGAATCCGTACAGAAAAAACGGCCACCGCCAGCCGTCCTCCTTTGGGACAAACTGGGTACCGGCCAGGCCGGCGACGGAGAGTGTCAGCACGGGAGCAATGGCCCCGCCGAGCCGCCCACCGACGGCCACGCACCCGCTGGCCAGTCCGCGTCCGGTCGCCGGTGTCCAGGTGCGGACAATGCGGGCCGCCAACGGATACGCACCGGCCTCAAACATTCCGCACCCCAGCCGTAACACGAACAATCCGACGAAGCCGGTCGCCAGCCCCATCAGACCGGTACAGGCCGACCAGAAGAACAGGTAGAAGGTCAACATTCGTCGCGGGCCATAGCGATCACCGAGCCACCCGGCTGGCAGTTGGAACAAGGCGTACGTCCAGAAGAATGCGGCGGTCAGATCGGCAAACCGGATCTTCCGTTCATCCGGGGTATCGCCGAGCAGCGGTTTGATCTGCTCACTCAAGATGCTCAGGCAGACCCGATCCACGTAAAGCATGACGGCCACGAGCGATGTGACGGCGATCATCGTGTACCGGACGCGACTGGGTGATTCGGTCATGCGGGTGGGCGCTCCTATTCACGGCGACGGCTACTCACGAGTTGTCTCCTGCCATCCAGATCGTGTCGGCCTCGAACGGGTAAAGTGGCTGGCGGCGATATTTGTAGAGAAAACAGGACAAGTCGGCAGAAGCGAGGCCGGGCGTGTTCACCCGGATGAGAGTCCTACAGACCGGGGCGTAGGCGGCCACAGGGGCGTGGACTCCTTTTGCAATCAGCACCCGGAAGTAGGTTGGATCGACTCCGAACTCGGTCAACTGTCGCATGCTGAACGGCGCCGTGGGAATGCTCGTCAGCATCACCGTCAGTTCCGCACTTTCGACCACGGCCGTCGGCCCTTGATTGAACCGTTTGACTCCGCCGTGCCGGGCTTCGATCTCCTCGAAGTGGCCATCATACAGCCCGCGAACGGTAAAAATGGCCTGAATGGGTCTGCCGTGGCGGTTGTCGGTTTTGCCCCCGACTTCGAATTTGGCAGAGCCGCCGATACCGAGGGATGCTGCAAATGCTACCGCAGCCGGATCGTTCAGGCAGACGAACGCGGGGCCGACGCTCTGCCGAATCAGTTCGTGGGCAATGATGGTCGAATCGGCCGGGCTGCCGGCACCGATATTGTCTCCCATGTCGAGCAGACAGACCGGCCCGGGGGCGGTCGCTGCCATGCGAACAGCGTCTTCGACTGTGATCAGGTTACCACGAAACTGGTCGCGTCGGTGCCACCACCACTCGGCGAGTTCGTCCGCGTAGCGCTTGGCCAATGCCGGGTCGCCGTCGGTCGTTACGGACAGAGCCGCGCCCATTTCCGGCACATCGGCGTACGGGAATCCGAGCAACACTGCCACAGAAAGAACCCCCGGTCGGCGACGAAGATCGTCGGCAGCAGCTTCCAGTTCCCGACACGGGTATTCGGCCGTCGCTTGGCTCTCGATGTTCACCACCATCCGGGGGAACGCGGCGGCGGTCGTGGGGCGAACTTCGCCTCGGAGGGTTCGTCCGAGCAACGCTGCGGCTTCAACGCCGACGGCGTGCTGATCCATATGCGGGTTGGTGCGGTAGGCACACCACCCGTTTGCAGTCGCCGCCAACTGCGCGGAGAAGTTCGCGTGGAGGTCGAGCGTTCCGATCACCGGAATGTTGTTTCCGATGGCACTGCGGAACGCGGTCAGCCAATAGGCGTCGAAATCGGGGGCGCCTTCCGCCACCGCCGAACCGTGCGGCGCAACAAGCCAGCCGTCGAGCGGGCCGGCTCTCGCCACCGAATCGAGCATCAGGGTCATGAGCGCGTCGGCCGCATCTGCGGCGATGGTGCCGCTCGGCATGGTAAACGCGGCGAACACCGGCACCGCTTCGATTCCATCCTTCGCCAGTTGATCGAAGAAGCCACCGACCTCGTGGTGCGTGCCGGCGAGCTGCTCGCGGACGGCTTCGCCGAGGAACAGTCGATCCCGCCCGAACGAGGCCAAAGTGGTCGTGTGTGCCGCAAACGTGTTCGACTCGTGCTGGAGAGACAAGATTCCCACTCGCATCAGCTGCCCCTCGCGAAAGCGGTCACGTCGATTTCGTATTTGAGCGCCCCACCCAGGCAATTCACCACCGTGGTTCGGGCCGGGAACGGCTCGGTGAAAAACTCGCGGTACAGTCGGTTGTATTCCTGCAAATCGGCCATGTCGTCCACGTAGCTGCGCACCTGCACCACATCGGCCAGAGTCAGCCTGGCGGCGTCGAGAATCCGCTTCACATTCTCCAGGGAACGACGGAATTCCCCCTCGAAAGTGTCGGCCACGATCTTCCCTGACTCGTCAACCGACGCTTGCCCGGATACGAATACGAACCCGCCCGCCCGAACCGCTTGGCTGAACGGCAGGTGGGTGGTCGGCACCGCAGTTCCGCGAATCACCTCGAACGCCATCGGATTGCCCCTGATAGAAATTCGTCGGATGCAACTTGCGTTCCGCTGAGTGGAACGATACCATCTGGGTATGGTTGAATCAAGCTTGCTCACAAAAGTATTCGGACTGCTCGAAGCGACCGCGGGGGCCGAGTTAGCACCGTGATGATCCGCGAGTCAGTGTTGTGAAAGGTGTTGCGAATGAAGTCAGGTGCGAATAGAACAACACTTTACATTCTTACAAATCCGCACATCGGCACGTTTCAAAACGAGGATTTCTCATGGCTCACGAGAATAACGGCAGCAAACCCAAACTTGTTACCCCGATCAATCGTTTGCCTCAATCCAAATCGATACCGGTTACTCAGCCGAAACCGCTCCCACTCCCACTTCCATTGCCGACACCTGTCGATGCGACCGCAACAACCAACTCAAAGCGTGAAAAGTTCGACGATGCCGTGCCGATTCGTTCGTCGCGATCGTTCTTCCACGTGAACCAAATCAAGCTGGCAGCTTTAGTAATCTTCTCGGTTGGGATCTGTGTTACCGGAATCGTCTTTGCCGTGTCACGGTTCCAGTTGGTGGAACAAATAAACAAAGACAAAGCCGCCAACCTACCTCAATCGAAGCCGACGATTGCGGAACCTGTACTCAAGCCTGCGTTGACGCAACCTGCGCAATCGGCGGTAGTCGGTTCGTTCCCGACTCGAGTTGAGCCACAGATACCAATTACGCCGCTCAAAGAGACAGAAGATCTATTCACAAACCCGAAACCACGCATCCCCATGCCGATGCAACCAATCGTGGCACCGACTCCTAGCATCTCCACACTGATCGAACAACTCAGCGACAAGGATGAAACGGTTCGTTTGAAAGCCGCTAAGGAATTGGGGCGTTTGAAAGAAAAGGCCAAGGAAGCAATTCCCGCTTTGAAAACGGCGCTGACCGATGCCGATGAGGATGTGCGCGAAGTGGCGAAGAAATCCCTGGCAGCAATCCAAGCCGCATTGGGATTGAAGCCAGAATCGGTGAAGCCAGAACAGTTGAAGCCAAATCCCATTAAGTTGGACGCGGGATTGGCTCAACTCGTCAAAGATTTGAAGTCAAAGGATAACAAAGTTCGACTGAGTGCCATTTCGAAACTGCAAGAACTCGGTGAAGGTGCCAAGCCAGTCGGTGCCGCGCTTGTCGAGTTCGGCATGATGTCGCCATACTCAGAAATTCGTGATGCGGCAAATACGGCGATGGAGAAAATTGATCCACTGATTTATAAAGAAATCATCACTCTTTATTATGATAATGATTCCGCGAAAAAAGATCTCGCACTCGACAAATTAACTGCTTTTGGCACAAAAGCGAAGTCGGCTTTGCCGGTGATTAAAGCGTATTCCGAACTCGTGCTCAGTAGTACCAAAGAAGCTCATCCAAAGTCAATTATCGCTATGGTGAGTATTGCAGCAGAAGATGAATCTGTTCAATTAATCATACTCAAACTCGTCGGATCGCCATTAGATGTCATCAGTGTATTTTATTATTACGATACGACACGCTTGGCATTTGGGGTAAAGCCAGAAACTGTTGCTCGCAAAGCCGTTGTTACGTTGATGCACGATCTTAAGATCGAGGACAAATTCAAGATTGCTCCACTTCTTGCCGGGTTTGTTGCCAGTGACAATCCTGACCTGATCAAGGAAATTGGGAAGCTCAATGGTGAGAACAAGCTGAAGTTAACGGCATTGGTGACCGCCCTCACTAAAAAATCGCTCCATCGTGTCTTGATCATCAACGAAATCGCCAAGCTCGGTGCCGACGCTAAAACCGCATTACCGGCGTTGAACGCACTTAAAACGGATCCAGAGCAAATTGTCCGCGATGCAGCCATTGCTGCGATCGAATCGATCAAGTAATAATTCAGTCGGGCGTTCAGCGAACCGTGCTAGGATTCCGTCGGATGCAACTTGCGTTCCGCTGAGTGGAACGATACCATGTGAGCATGGTTGAATCAAGCTTGCTCACAAAAGTATTCGGATTGCTCGAAGCGACCGCGGGGCCAACGGATGGCCGACCTTTGGCGGAACTGGCCGCCGAGGTCGGTTTGGCTAAGCCCACGGCCCACCGCATTTTGAAAACGCTCGTCGCCCTGGGCTACATGGAGCGGGAGGACGGCGGCGTGTACCGGCAGACCGCACAGGTGCGTCGGCTGGCGTCGGCGGACGACGACCGCCGACTGACACGGGCAGCTGATCGACCACTCCGCGAGCTTTGGGAAACGACCGGCGAAACGGTGAACCTAGGGGTACTCCGACTCGGACGGGTGGCGTATCTCAGTGTGTTGGAGAGTCAGAAGTCACTCCGCCGAAGCGTTGTGCCGGGGATGACGGATCCGTTCGCTTCCACCGCCCTCGGTCGGGCCATTGCCGCACATTTGCCAGACGACAGGGTCGCGTACCTCCTTCGCACCACACCACTCGAGAAACGGACACCAAACACATTGGTGACGCCGGCCGCACTCAAGAAAGTCTTCGCAGAAGCCCGCACAAATGGCTACGCCTACGAAGAGAATGAGACCGACCTGGGGGTGATGTGCATCGGGGCGGCGTTGTTCGACAGCACCGGAGTCGCTGGGGCCATCAGCCTCTCGGCCCCGACCGCACGAGTTGCCGAGCGCCTCAATTGGATTGATGCCGTCCGCCGCACCGCCGAGCGGATCACCGCTTGCTTAATGGGTCAAGGAGACTGACCATGCACACCCTGCTCAACGGCCACACCCGGCCGAAGATTCACGAGATCACCTTGGCCAACATGCGCACGTGCTTCAGCGCCGCTGTCGTGTGCGACGCTTTGGATGCCGAGGGGTACCCGAATCAATCGCCACGGGTACCGCTGAACCCACTGACAGTGCCCGGAGTACTGATCGGGCGTTGTCGAACCACACTCTGGGCGGACATGGCCCACTCAGATCCGCGCCCTTACGAATTGGAACTCCAAGCGGTCGATGCGTGTCAGACAGACGACGTGCTGATCTGCGCGGCCAGCGGGTCGATGCGGTCGGGTATTTGGGGCGAACTGCTGAGCACCGCCGCTCGAAACGGCAGGTGCGTCGGGGTGATTGCCGATGGCGCGACCCGCGATGTGGCCCGGATGCGGCAGATGCGATTCCCGGTATTCGCCCGGGGCACGATTGTCTACGACAGCAAGAATCGCCAGCGGGTGATCGATGTGGATGTGCCGGTACTGATTGATGGGGTGACATTCTCCCCGGGTGATTTGGTGATCGCCGACGACGACGGGGTGGTGGTGATCCCGCAAGTGGTGGAGGCGGCGGTGGTGCGACGGGCGTGGGAGAAGGTTCACGCCGAGAGCGATGTGCGGGACGCCATCTCCAGCGGGATGAAGGCGGTTGAGGCGTTCGAGCGGTTCGGGGTCTTGTGAGCGTCAATCCAGAGGGGGGTCAGTCATGCTGCTTCGCATAGTCCCATTGCTCGTGCTGTTCGCCGCCATGCCGGTGTCCGCCGCCGATGTCCCACTCGTGTTCGAGAAGGACGTCCGGCCGATTATGAAACAGCATTGTTTCCAGTGTCACGGGGAAGAACCGAAACCGAAAGGCTCCCTCGATTTGCGCACGGTCAAGATGATGGTTAAAGGCGGCAGCGATGGGGCCGCTGTGGTGCCCGGCAAGGCGGACGAGAGCTTGATTTGGACGCGGGTGGAAGCGGATGAGATGCCCGAAGGGCACAAGAAAGTTCCGCCGATTCAAAAAGCGATCCTGAAAAAGTGGATCGACCAGGGTGCCAAGACGGCGCGGGCCGAGCCGGACAATCCTAACGACGCCAAATTCTCGGAAGAAGAACTCAGCCACTGGGCTTGGCAGCCGGTCGCCAAGGTCGCCGTGCCGAAGGTGAAATCCGCCTCGGAGCATCCGATCGATCAATTCCTCATGGCGAATCTTTCCAAGAATGGCATTCATGAATTCTCGCCCCAAGCGGATCGGCGAACCCTCATTCGTCGAGCCACGTTCGATCTCACCGGGTTACCCCCAAGCCCGAAAGAAGTGGACGCCTTCCTCGCCGATACTTCGGCGAACGCCTACGAAAAGTTGCTCGACCGTCTGCTGTCGACCCCTCAATACGGTGAGCGCTGGGGCCGGCACTGGCTCGACGTGGCGGGCTACTCCGAAACCGATGGCAGTCTGGGAACCGACACCGATCGCCCCCACGCTTGGCGCTACCGCGACTACGTCATCCGCAGTTTCAACGACGACAAACCGTACAGTCAGTTCCTCCGCGAACAATTGGCCGGTGACGAACTCGCCGCGAAACCTTACCGACTCAACGATCCCAAAACGGTCGATCTCCTCGCGGCCACCGGCTTCCTGCGGATGGCGCCGGATGTGACCCAAACCGCGAATACAATCATCGAGCGGAACCAGGCCACGGCGGACAGTTTCCGAGTGGCGACGACGACATTTTTAGGTCTCACCGTCGGCTGCGCCCAATGCCACGATCACAAATACGATCCGATTTCGGCCGAAGATTACTACCGGTTGCGGGCCGTCTTCGATCCCGCGTTCAACCTCACCACTTGGAAAAAACCGAGTGAGCGCTTGGTCGATGTCACTCCGAAAGAAGCTCTCGAACCGATTGCCAACGCTGAAAAGCTGGTGAAAACTTCCGAGGATAAACTGAACGCCGAGAAAGATGTCGCAGCGAAAGTGGTCTTCGACCGCGAAGTGGGGCGTGTCCCAGAAACAGAGCGCGAAGCCGTCGTACGGGCCATCACCGCCGAGGAGAAAGTGCGGACGCCGGAGCAAGTGGCGCTGTTGAAGAAGCATCCAAACGTGAAGTCGACGACGTTCATCCGCGGGTTTTTCGTGGAGTACGACAAGAAACTGGACGCGACGTTCAAAGAATCCGAAGCCGCGATCGCCAAACTCCGGACGGGTATCGAGACTCTGCACCCGAAGCAGTACTTGATGGTCGTTGCCGAATCCGGTGCGCCCCCCGTCAGCAAGATCCACTTCCGGGGCGATCCCGAGCAGCCCACGAAACTTGTGACCGCGGGGGAATTGCAAGTCCTCTCCCGCACCAAAACCGCGTCGATTCCGACGGCGTCGGGTCGGCGATTGGCCTACGCCGATTGGCTCGTTCAAGGGGATCACCCGCTCACGGCTCGGGTCGTGGCCAACCGCATCTGGATGCACCACTTCGGCAAAGGGATCGTCGGCACGCCGAGCGATTTCGGATTGAATGGAGACCGCCCCACGCACCCGGAACTCCTCGATTGGTTGGCGAACGAATTCGTAGCGAGCGGTTGGAAAATCAAAGGGTTCCACAAACTCCTCATGACCTCGGCCGCTTACAAACAGACCGCGAAACGCTCGCCGGAACTCAACGCGACCGATCCGGACAACCGCTGGCTCGGCCGGATGAACCTGCGTCGGCTCGACGCGGAATCGGTGCGGGATGCGGTGCTGGCCGCCAGCGGCAAATTGAATCGCACCGTCGGAGGGGCGTCGACTCCGGTTGCGGAAGACGGCGAAGGGAAGGTTGTTTTCGGCCATAGGAAATTGAACGACGGTCTGTTCACGGGGATCGAAAGTATCGGCGATGCCGCGTTCCGTCGGAGCATCTACGTCCAGAGCCGCCGCGCGTTGCCCCTGGCGATGCTGGAAGCGTTCGACCTCCCGGTGATGACACCCAATTGCGCTGCGCGGCGCTGCTCCACGGTCGCCCCGCAGGCACTCTTTCTGCTCAATGACGAGTTCATCGTGAAGCAATCCGAAGAGATGGCCGAGCGGTTATTCCGCGAAGCGCCCGACACCGACGCCCGTCTGAAACTCTGTTACCGGATTCTGTTCGCCGCCGAGCCGACAAGCGCCGAAGCCAAGGCAGGCAAGTTGTTCGTCGAAACGCAAGCCAAAGGATTTCAAGCGGGTACCGATCCGGCGTGGAAAGCGACGTTGAAGAAAAGACCCGAACGGGCGGAATTGCGGGCCTTGGCCAGTCTGTGCCAAACACTGCTTTGCAGTAATAGGTTCTTATACGTCGATTGAATTTGTTCGAGATCCCGGTTCGAAATCGATCCGTTGACGGAGGCCCCACCATGACCCCTCTTTGCTCGCGCCGACACTTCGTTCACTCCAGCGCCTTCGGACTCGGCGCCCTCGGCTTGGTCGATCTCCTCGGTCGCGACGGCTTGCTCGCCGCCCCGCCCAATAAACCCGTGCTCGAACCCGAAAGCTTCGACCTGCTCCCGAAGAAACCGCCCGCCGCCGCCAAAGCGAAGGCGATGATTTCCATCTTTCTCATCGGCGGGCCGTGCCAGATTTCTCTCTTCGACTACAAGCCGAAGTTGAAAGAACTCGACGGCAAAGAGTTCCCCGGCGAGGTCAAGTACGACAATCCGGCCCAAGCCAGTCGCAAGGTGATGGGCCCGCCTTGGAAGTTCAAGAAGTACGGCAAGTGCGGCACCGAGATGTCCGAGATCATCCCGCACATCGGCAGTATCGCCGACGACATCTGCCTCATCCGCAGCATGTACACCGGGGTCAATAACCATCTCCCGAGCCTGTACGCCCTGAACTGCGGCAAAGGGGTCGGCGGTCGGGCCACCCTCGGCAGTTGGCTCACCTACGGCCTCGGCAGCGAGACCCAAGAATTGCCGGCGTTCGTCGCCATGACCGATCCGACAGGTCTGCCGCTGATCGGCGGCGAAAACTGGAGCAACGGCCCACTGCCCAGCTTGTATCAGGGAACGGTCGCCCGGCCGCGCGACCCGCGAATCCTCAACCTCGATCCTCCGGAATTCCTCAAAGGTGAACCGCAGAAAGCCCAACTCGAATTGCTGCGCGAGTTGAACCGAGAACATGCCGCGTCAAGGCCCGGCGAGTCCGACCTCCAAGCCCGCATGGCCAGTTACGAACTCGCCGCCAAAATGCAACTCGCCGCGAAAGAGGCGTTCGACATCACGAAGGAAACCAAAGAGACCCTCGATCTCTACGGCGTCAACGACCCCAAAACGAAAGACTACGCCACGCGCTGCTTGATCGCCCGACGACTGATCGAACGCGGAGTGCGCTACGTCCAGCTTTGGAACAACGGCCAAAACTGGGATCACCACGATAGCATTTTGAAAGCGCTTCCCGATCGCTGTCGCGAGGTGGATCAACCCTCGGCCGCACTGGTGACAGATTTGAAACGGCGCGGACTGCTCGATTCTACGGTCGTCCATTGGGGCGGGGAAATGGGTCGCTTGCCAGTGATTCAACATGTCCCCGGAACGCCCGTCGAAAAGGTCGGCCGTGACCACAACACCTACGGTTTCAGTATGTGGGTCGCCGGAGGCGGCTTCCGCGGCGGCACCACCTACGGCGAGACCGACGAGTTCAGCCACAAAGCCGTGAAGGATATCGTCACCCATCAAGATTGGCTCACGACGCTGATGCACCAATTCGGGCTCGACGTCGTGAAGCTAGTCTTCAAAAAGGGTAGCCGCGAACTCACCCTCCTCGACGGAGCCAAAGGCCGACTCGTCAAAGGAATTTTGGCTTGAGAATGTCCAAGAAGCCGGACCCTGACTGTTGGCCTAGTGCTTACTGACTTCGATAACGAAAGTGACCGGAGGATGCTCACACCGATGCCGCATTCCGTCCGCGCCGGAAAGCCAATATGCCGACGACCCCGCCGGCGAAGCCGGCAATCAGCATGGCCAAGCCGCCCAGCAAGCCGAGGTAGAGGCCTACGCTGAGGCTCTGATTCAAAATGGATATCTCGTGGGTGGGAGCGGAAGCCAGAAATATTGTTGCCAAGACCAAGATTGCCAAGGCTAGCACAGCGTCCACGCACAGTCCGATCCAGCTCCAGCGACGGTACGACCGAAGGGCCAGGGCGGTCGTGGAACTGGCGGCGGCGAGGATTCCGGCAATGAGGGCGAGAACCCCCGGAAAAGTCTGCCGCCCCCACACGCGGAAAGTGATTACCTTGGCATCTGGAGACTCCAATATCGAGCTTGTCACCCGATCACCCAGATTCCCCTGATCCCCCTCGCATGACTTCAACCAGTCCGAAGACTCCTTCATCACGGAATTGAATTCCATGGCACTTTGGGGCGTAAACTTACCCTGGGCTCTTGCAAAATCAACTGAAAACTCCCACCAAGGTATAAAGTACGATACTACGAAAATAACTGAGCTCACGATGGCTAGAATGTGCCACAGCTTACTCTCATATGGCCACGTCGTATCCAGCTCCACGTTTGAATGCTGCAGGTTCGGCGGGCTGCCCTCGGGAAACAGTCCCCGAACCCGGAAGGCGGCCGCCCACTCGGCCATCCCGTCCTTCCAGACGAGGTCGCTCGGACGGAGTTCGCCCGCCTCCGCGAGTTCCCCCAGCGTTGCCCGTGTCACCGGGCCGTGCTGCTCTCTGTCGCAGCTGTAGTACCATTCGTCGGTCATCGTTTACCCCATCCGATGAAGATTAGGAAACCGCCCAAGGCGAAATCGCCCCACTGTCGCATCCGATGACACCATAACGCCCTGTCGCGTCGAATGCGAGGTCGTTGAACTTTCGCCGTCGGCTGGCAATCGCGTTCACGCGAGTGGCACAAGGCCACGAAAAGTACACAAAAACCTAAATTCTGTAAAAACTGAAGGTGATTTGGGTTTGGATGAGTCTGAACAGGAGAATCAGAAGCAAAGCCACCTGCGAGACTCGAACTCGCGACCTACGCTTTACGAAGACAACTTAGTCGACCTCTTGTGGATCTCCAAACGCCTGCATTCTTAAGACTTCTTACAACTATTTGCCCTTTGCGTCAAGCGACAATCTTTGCGAATGAACGGAGTGAAAAATAGCAAATCGTGGAAGTAACGTGGAGTTTCATGGAATAACGTGGAAGCGATAAACAATTTAGTGAATCCAGTAATCCTTGTATCGGTCGTGGTCTGGCGATTCGTAGAGCGAACCTTGAACTTCCTCGTTGTCCGCATTGTCCGCGTCCACTTCCACTGCAACGTCTTCTCTACCTTCTTGTAGAACTTTCGAGTTCGTTACTTCGTTTTGAATTTCGCACACAGTGTTATTTGTCGTGGACAATGAGGCCAATTCGTCAGAGGTAGGCCGAATGTCCGCGTTGTCCGCGACAAATTCAACATCTTGCGACGTTCGTAGTCGGATGCCTTCGTACTCTCGCCATCGTTTACCGTCTTGGTACTTCCGCTTGTTCGTTAAGCCAGGTACTGCGGCACGAAGATCGCGGCCGAAGGATTGTTCTGTGCCCGGTTCGCGTCGACCATGCTCTTCGCACCAACTACACCATGCGGAGTAAAGCTCAGAAATCGGCACTCGGAAGCCGGAGTCAATTAGGCATTTGTCGCGGACAAATTCACCAGTTGGCGACGACAAGTCTTCTAGCTCGGACTGCAGTTCTGCTCCGGATTCTGGCTGAAGGAACTTCCCACGAGCGTTCAGCCGTTTCCATCCGTCGATAGCCCAAAGCAGGATGCCGGGTAGTTCAGTCATGAGGCGGTCGGTCAAATTTGAGTCTTCACGCCCGAAAAACGATGTTGTTAGCGCCAGGATGACAAATCGGCCAGCGAGGGCGCCGGAAGCATCATTGAGCTTTGGAAGTTCATTCGATGCGAGTACGAAACGAACGTGGAGTTTCCCTGTCACGGATGATTGATGTTTACGGTCAACCGTTTGGATATCCTCGCCCGATATACTCAGTAGCCGTTCTACAATCGGCGCCATGTCGCTACGACTGCTTAACCGTGCATCACTCACCGTCGCGACTGACTTTCCGAGCAATGGTTGAAGGCCGAAGTTACCGGCCAATCCGCTGAGCGTAGGTGCGGCGACATTGCCAGGGCCAACGAGCGAATTCAGGATCCGTAAAATTGTACCCTTACCGCTTCGTTTTGGCCCGATCAGTAACAGGATCTTTTGAAGTCGTGTGTTCGTTGTCAGAAGATATCCGAACCATTCTTGGAGACACGCCATAGCATCGGGGTCGTTCGCCCAAAGTTGGTTCAAGAACTTCAACCACTCAATTGGCGACGGCGCGTTCGAGTTGTAATCGAACGGGAGTACATTCGTGTTGAAGTAATCCGTCGTCAATGGGCGCAAGTGCCCGGTGGCGAGTTCGAAGATCCCATTCCGTGCGGGCAATAACCCCTGCGGCGCCGGCCGGCCTTCGGTGTCGACTAGCCAACACGGTAGTTCAAAGTCACTCGAAACGCGCGTGACGCTCCGTAACGCGCCGAGTACATTGCTGATTAAGGCATTCGAGATTTTGATGTTCGGTTTCGGTTTCTTCGGTTCTGCTTTAATTTTGCCCGAATCGAAGTCTAGCTTCGCTTTTTCGTGTGCTTTGATTTGTTGCTCAGAATACCTGATAAATTCCTTACGCACCCACTCGCGTAGTGGCCCATCGATTTCTAAGTCTTCGAGCATCCGATACCCACCGAGTTCCCAACGATAAAACGTCCCGTTGTAGCACCGGAGTTCCGATCCGTGCCGAAGCACTTTCAGATAACCTTCGGCCAAATGGTGAGGGTTGTCCGGTTCATCCCAAGGTTGTAGAGGAGCCGTTGCGGAAGTCGCTTCGCAAATCAACTTCGTGAAAGCGTCATTTCCTGCGGCTTCCAAAAAATCGTCGATACCTTGTTTGGATCCATTTTTTGCCGGAGGGATGCGGACAACTTTTACAACTGCCCCAACGGCGGTGAGCGTTTCCGCGAGGTGCCACTCGGCGAGTCGGACGTTGTTGTTATCGACGGCGTCGGAGTCGTAACTGATGAGTACGTTTCGGCCTTCCCAGATCACGGATTGCAAGTCGTCGGTCAATTCTCGCGGAGCGTCGTTATCCCCATCATCGTTCTTTTCTCGTTTGTTTTGGAAACCGTAGACACCAACAAGACCGAGACAACGAAATCCTTCTTGATCCGCCTTCGCGGCTTTCTTTTCCCCCTCGGTGATAAGCAATGGTATTGTTGGGTCATTGAGTGTTGCTCCGCGTGTGAGTGGAGGGAAATAGACTCGATTCGGCTCCTTCACCGGGCTTTCGTACTTAGGCGGTTTCTTTCCGTTTTTCCCCGGTCGTGGCTTGTCAGGTTTGACGCGGACATAGTCAAGGAACTTCCCATCCGGGCCATAGAAGGGAATGCACAGGCACGGGCCGAGTAACTTTGCTGGATACTTCCAGTTAAGGTATCGGGCGACTTGCACAGGATCGGACTCCGTGCGGAATTTGCAAGCGGTGATAGTGGCATCGCTCAAACCAGACTTTCGCAAGTCTTCGAGATGCTGTTCGCTCAGGTGTGCAAGTGTCATAAAGCTTTACCATTCGTGTAGAAGCCGGCCGGATCGTTGACACGTGAAGTTCGCGTTGGGTGAATCGGTTATGCCCCGGCCGCTTCCAACTCGCGCGAGGCGGCTTCAATGGAACGGCGGCGCTCAGAAGGAGTTGGAATCGGAATCTTCTCATGTTGGGCGGATTCCGCCGGTTCTTGCTGTATGGCCAAGTAACGGAAGATCGCTTGTTTCGAGGTCATTAGTTTTCCGGCGCCTCGGAAGTGTTCAAGCTTCACTCTCCGCCCGTCGCGCACACGAACACCAGAGATGCACCAGCGGCTGATCGTCGCCGGATGGCACGGGCGCCCGGAGCGGAACGTACCGAACAAGCGGGC
>JAYSYJ010000218.1:0-4104 GCA_043727675.1 Fimbriiglobus sp. | reverse complement strand
GCTGGGCTTCGTTCGATGATACTCGCCCGTTATTTTGCCGCAGGTTTAGGTTCATCCCGTTTCGGTTTAACCGGTGGCGTGAAGAGCGTCGGTAAGTTCGCCGTCGTTGCACTTTCGTTCAACTTGGCCAACTCCTCACCCGTGAGCTTACTGAAGTCCGCCACCAAGATTGCGAGCCGCTGAGTCAATTCCCCTTGGAGTTCAAGTTGCGGTTTGGTTGGCTCGCCGTCGCCGTCGGTGATGTTGTTCATGAGCCAGGTGAATTGCGAATAGAGCATCGCCCCCGGCTTGGCCCCGAACACGTCGTACACGACCTTCGCTTTCGGGTTGTGCAGCTTCTCTTCGAGCACGCTGAGTTTCTTGCCGAAGGCCTCTTCGTCTTTCGATTGTTTCTCCGCGATCTTGTTATCCTTGAACAATTCCTTGCGCAGCTTAATCTGCTTTTGAATCGCTCGCAACCGCAGCACCGCGTCGGTGAGGGTGTCGATATCGTCGCGGACTTTCAAAGCGAGGGCTTCCTGCACAGGGTTTGCCTCGGGCTTCCGTTTGAGCCGGACGTCCGGCAAGACTTCCACGGTCGTCGTTTGCGAATCTTTTCCGATGGTGAGTTTCACGCTGTACTTCCCCGGACTCACGGGGATGTTCATCCCGGGATTTCCCGCATCGACTTTAGCCCCGGGAATCGTGTCGGCACCGTCGTGGGTGAGATCCCAAACGAACTTGTTCAGCCCGACCTTCACCGGCAGCTTGCGTTCTTTTTTCTGGGCGTCGTCGTCGTCATCGTCTTTGTCGTCCTCTTCGCCTTCCTTCTTGGGTTTCCCTTTACCGACCGCCACGAGTTTGCCCGCGGCGTTGCGAATTTCGAGCAGCAGATCGGTCTTCACATCCTGAGCCAAGTGATACCAGATGGCCGCGCCGGCGTCGGGGTTGGGGCTACTGCTACTGTTGTGGTGGTTGGTAATATCCCCGCCGCCGTTCGTGTTCCACTTGATAGCAGGCTGTGTCGGGTACAGGTGCAGCATCTTATTTTTGGTGCTGTCACCGACGTTCCGCACGACGGTGAGGTCGTCGAGAATCCAGAAACTGCGACCGTGCGTGGCCACCACGAGGTCGTTGTCCTTCACTTGCAAATCGTGAACCGGTACCGTGGGCAGATTCAGTTGCAGGCTCTTCCATGATTTGCCCGCGTCGGCGGAGAACAAAATCCCGCGTTCGGTGCCGAGGTACAGTTGATCCTTCTTTTTCGGATCTTCACGGACGACTTTGCAATGCGTCCCGGCATCGAGACCCCCGGTGATACCCGTCCACGTTTTGCCGGTGTCAACGGTCTTCCAAACGTGCGGTCGCATGTCGTCCATCCGGTGATTGTCGACCACGAGGTACGCCGTGGCCGCATCGTGCGGGCTGGCTTCGATGCAGGTGACGGTGCCCCAGTCGGGTAAGTCGGGGACGTTCGCCGTGAGGTCTTTCCACGTCGCGCCACCGTCGACGGTCAGGTGGATTTTGCCATCGTCGGTTCCGGCCCAGAGTTGGCCAGCCTTCTTCGGCGACTCGCTGAGTGCAAAGATGGTGCAGTAGGTTTCGGCACCGGTGTTATCACCCGTGATCGGCCCGCCACTCCACTGCTGCTTCTGTTTGTCGTTGCGACTGAGGTCGGGGGAAATGGGCGTCCAAGTGGTGCCGTTGTCTGTGGTTTTGAACAGCACGTTCCCCGCGTGGTAGACCGCACCATCGTGAATCGACACCACGATGGGTGCCGTCCATTGGAAACGGTACTTGTGCTTGGCGGGGTCGATGCCGGACGGGTTCCACTGGTTCACCGTGATGTTGCGAGCTTGGCGGGTGCGATGGTCGAAGCGCGTCATGATCCCGCCGTATTCCCCGGCAAATACGATGTTTGGGTCTTTGGGATCACTCACCGCGTGCCCGGCTTCGCCCCCGCCGATGGTGTGCCAATCGCCGAGGCCGATGCTCCCTTTCAAACTGTGGCTCGGGCCGCTCGCGCTGCCGAGATCCTGCATACACCCCATGATTCGGTAAGGCACGGAGTTGTCGGCATGCACGTGGTAAAATTGCGTGATGGGAAGCGGTGGCGCGAACCAAGTCTTGCCGCCGTCGCTGCTGAGATCGACGCCACCGTCGTTGGCGTTGATCATCCGGTCTGGGTTTCTCGGGTCGATCCAAACATCGTGGTGGTCGCCGTGGTGCAACCCTTTCATCGACTTGACGCTCTTGCCACCGTCGATCGATTTCAACAGCGGGACTTGCGGGGCATAGAGCACATCGGCATTTGTCGGGTGAACCGTCATCGTTGAATAGTACCAAGCCCGTTGCCGCAGGACGCGGTCGTCGCTGGTCAGGCTCCAATTTTCGCCACCGTCGTCGGAGCGGAACAATCCGCCCTTTTCCGCTTCGATGATGGCGTAAATCCTCTGGCTGTTGCTCGGTGCCACGGCAATGCCGACCTTGCCCCAAATGCCAGGCGGCAAGCCATTCTTGCGATCCGGGTCGTTCGGTTTCTTCTTGAGTGTCTTCAAGCTTTCCCAACTGTCGCCGCCATCGCGTGACACGAACAAGTCACTGCCCGGGCCACCGCTGGTGTGTTCCCACGGCTTGCGGCGCGTCTGCCAGAAACCGGCGAAGAGGACACGCGGGTTGTTCGGGTCGAGTGCCACATCGGACGCGCCGGTGTTCTCGTCGACAAAGCAAACTTTCACCCAAGTCGTGCCGCCGTCCTTGGTGCGGTAGACACCCCGTTCCGCGTTCGGCCCGAAGGCGTGGCCGAGAACCGCGGCGTAGCAGACGTCCGCATTCTTCGGATCGACGACGATGGTGCCGATCTGCCCGACTTGTTTCCAGACATGCTTCCACGTCTTACCCGCGTCCGTCGATTTGAAGATACCGGCACCCGGCGAAACGTTGCCGCGGATGTTCGCTTCGCCGCTGCCGACGTAGACCACATTCGCATCGCTGGCGGCCACGGCAATACTACCAATCGAACTCGTCGGTTGATCGTCGAATATCGGCTTCCACTTCAAACCGCCGTCGCTCGATTTCCAGATTCCCCCGGAAGCGGTGGCAGCGTAATACGTCAGCGGGTCGCCGACAACTCCGCAAGCCCGGCTCACGCGTCCGCCGGCGAATGGCCCGACGCTCCGGTAGGAGAGTGCCGCGAATTCGGGCGGCCCGTGCGGCTCCGACTCCTCGGCTCTGGTGAACGGAATCCAGCCCAGAATGAAACCAAGAGCGAGAATGGAACGCATGGAGGAACTCGCAGGATAGACCGGAAAATCGGCAAGCACAGCCCATCTTAAACCGCGTGCCCGGGTGGGCTAGTAACGGGGCACAAAAAGATTCGAGGTTGGCCGCAACGCGGGCGTTAAGACCGAATTGACCCCGAAAAGCGCGGTGACAATTCGCTACAATCACACCATGCTCGCTACGGCTCGAAAACTCCTCGAACTCATCCGGTTCAGCCACACGATCTTCGCGTTGCCATTCGCGCTGATGGCGGCCGCACTAGCTTGGAGTATCGAACCGTTTCGCTGGTTCGATCTGCTCGGGATTCTACTCTGCATGGTCTGCGCCCGTTCGGCGGCCATGGCGTTCAACCGGCTCGTGGATCGCCGCATTGATGGTGGCAACACCCGCACTGCCAAACGACATCTGCCCGCCGGAACACTGAGCGTTCCACTGGTACTGGCCTTCACGGTCATCACTTCGGGCGGATTTCTCGCCTCAACACTGCTGTTCACATTACGCGACGAGCCGAATTCCTGGCCACTGATCCTCGGTGGGCCGGTGCTGCTGTTCTTGCTGGGCTATTCGCTGGCGAAACGCTTCACGAGTTTGGCTCACTTCTGGCTCGGTGCCGCACTCATGCTCGCGCCGATCGCCGCGTCGATTGCCATTCGCGGCTTGGTGGAACTGACAACCCCGGCGTTGATCGGAACCGCAGTCCTCTTTTGGGTCAGCGGGTTCGACATTTTGTACGCCTGCCAAGATGCGGAGTTCGACCGCGGTGCCGGGCTGCACAGTGTGCCGGCTTGCTTCGGCATCCGCCGCAGTTTGGGAATCGCCGCGGCGTGTCACGCGATCATGTTC
>JAYSYJ010000217.1:0-35374 GCA_043727675.1 Fimbriiglobus sp. | reverse complement strand
CGCGTGGCAACCGGCTGCGCGGATCGACCTCCGTGATCCGTCCGAATAACTTCGGTAGCCAAACCAGCATCTTTCCGTTGTTCTCTCCGGAAGCAAACAGAGTCCCCTCGGCCATATTTCGACTACCTTGCTCCCAAAGCATCAGCACGGCGTACGGTAATTCCCGGTACCAAACATGGATCACTTCTTGTGGGTGCAACGTATCGCCGATGCGCTCCTGTTTCAGGAACGTAGCTGTGTAGCCTGAGATCACCACTTTGTCGGCTTCGGGCTTGGAAATCTTGTAGCGTTTGGCGGCGAGTCGGAGCATTTGAAGAGGATCGGTTCGGGCCACTTCCGCAAACGTGTCATTGCTCGGTAACGGCGCCGCATCGAACTTCAATTCGGGTTCGGTAAGTACAACTGTCCCTGCCACCGGCACCGCGGGGCTGGAACAGAAACAGATGCTGGCCATGGCCAGCGTCGAGAGAAAGCGATGGAGCATGAACCGGAACCCGCGGCGGACTTGATAGAACTTGTCAGGCATCGATTCGACAATTGCTGGGTTAGAGAATCAACCGACTCGTGAAAGAAACCGAGAACGAGAGGATCGGCAAACGGTCATCCCGAACGATCCTTGCAGCTTATCGACGGTCGGCCAACCCCAGTAATTCTCGAGTGGCCACGGTGGCCCCGGCCGGCGAACCAAAGATGGCGGTGCCGGCGACAAACACATTCGCCCCCGCTTCCGCGGCCAGGCTGACCGTGCGGCGGTCGATGCCGCCATCCACTTCGAGTTCACAACGCGGATTGGAACGTTCGATGAGCTTACGGAGCAGGCGGATGCGGTCGCTGCTTTCAGGAATGTAAGCCTGCCCACCGAAACCAGGATAGACGGTCATGCAGAGTGCCAGATCGATATCGGGTAGATAAGATTCGATCCGATCGACCGGATAATCGGGGTTGAAGGCGAGGCCGACCTTCTTGCCCAACCCGCGAATCTGCTGCAAGAGCGGTACCGGATCGGGTTGCACTTCGAGATGGAAAATGATGGTATCGGCACCGGCCTGGACAAAACCGTCGACGAAACGCATCGGCTCTTCCACCATCAAGTGAACTTCGAGGGGTAGCTTCGTAATCGGGCGCAACCCCTTGACGACGATCGAGCCCATACTCAGATTCGGTACAAAGTGCCCGTCCATCACGTCGATGTGGAAACGATCTGCGCCGCCGGCTTCGGCGAGTTTTAACAGTTCGCCCAAGCGGCTGAAATCGGCGGCGAGGATCGACGGGGCAATCGCGGGCATGGAGGAGTTCCCAGGGAATACCAGTACGTGTCCCGCATTCTATTTTTCCCCGGCGTTGAGGAACACATCCATTTGTTGGCCCACGTACAACGACTGCCCCTTCGTGTCGATGGAGTAGATCACTTGGAGCACACGGGTATCCACGCGCTCGGTGTTGGCCCCGGTCAAGGATCGTTTCGGAATCACATACGGTTCCACGCGAACGTATGTCAGAGGGAAGCCGACTTCGGGATTGCCACGTGGTTTGGCCACGCCGACGAGGTTCGGGCGGAAACGGATGATGTCGTTCTCGTCGATGTCGACACGCACGTGGAGCTTGCCGACGTAACCGAGCACAATCAACGCTTGACCGGCGGCCGCACCGACAAATTCTCCGGGGCGAATGCTCACTTGGAGTACTTTGAACTTCACGCCGGCGTCGTCGGGGACTTCGGTGCCGTTGGCACCCGACTTCCAACGAGCATGGGGGGCCTTCGCGGTCAATCGGCTCAACTCCACTTCCGATTGGATGCGCTGGGCGACCGTTTGCGCGAGTGCCGCTTGGGCGATTTCCAAATCGGGGAGCCAAGTACCCGCTTCCCAGAGTTTGAAGTCGGCTCTCGATTTCGCGAGTTGCGCTTTGCCGAGTTCAGTACCCATGAATCGTTTTTCGAGTTCTTCTTCCGAGACCGAACTCGAGTTCGAGATTTTTTTCAAGCGGTCATAGAGTTGCGATTGTTCGCGGAGATTCACTTCCGCTTCGAGCAACTTCGCTTCGTAAATTGGCCGCTCTTCCCGACGGGGTGATTCCATGAGTTTTTTCACAGTCGCTTCGGCACTCGCTTGGGCCGCTTTGCGAACTTCGAATTCGGCGCGCTGAAAACGGTCATCGAGTTCGAAGAGCCGCTGCTCGGGTTCGACCAGTTCCCCGACCTTCACGAAGACTTTGGTCACCACGCCGGGTACATGCGACCCGACCGCGATGTTCTCGGTTTCCGATTCGACGATTCCAGCCCCGGCCAGTTGCTTGAGATAAGGCGACTTGCCCGGTTCAATGGGCGGCGACACCTGCGCTGGTTTCTGCTGGGCCTTGGTCATTTGGAACACGGCAAACAACAGCGTGCACACGGCGACCGCCGGGAGTAGATAGCGAGTGAACATCACGAAACCCTCTAGAATTTAACGCCCTGTGCCACCGAACTTCGATCGATCCGTTTCAATATTTTCAATGCCACCGTCGTTCATCGACACGATTCGATCGCCGAAGTCGTACACCCGGCTATCGTGCGTCACCACGATCACAGCTCGATCGGGCTGCACGGCCACTTCGCGGATCAGGCCCATCACCGTCCGCCCCGAAGCCGCATCGAGCGCGGCCGTCGGTTCGTCGCAGACCAATAATTTCGGTTCGTGAACCAAAGCCCGTGCGATCGCGACCCGTTGTTGCTGACCGCCCGACAGTTGATTGCCGTACGATTTCATCCGGTTGGCCAAGCCGACTTTCTCAAGTACCGATGCAGCTTTTTCGATGGCCTTTTTCCGGGGCCACCCGGCGATCAGTAGCGGAACGCAGGCATTCTCCACGGCGTTCAACGACGGGATCAAGTTGTACTGCTGGAAGATGAAGCCGATGTTCGATCCGCGGAATCGCACCTTGCGGCTACCCCCCATTTTGGTCAGGCTCTGACCCAAAACTTCCACGTCACCGATCGTCGGATCGAGCAATCCTGCCACGATGGAAATCAGCGTCGTTTTTCCACACCCGGACTGCCCCACGAGTAACACGAGCTCGCCGTAGGGAAGTTCCAGCGACACATCCCGCAGTGCCACCGTCTTGGCATCCCCCACGCCGAATTCTTTCGTGACGTGGCTCAGAAGCACGCTTCGCGATACGGAGTCTGTGCCCCTCTCCGAAAGGGAAAGAGGTACAAAGAGTTCATTCTGATCTCCTCTGTCCGCTTCGGAGAGCAGGTGAGGGGGTGAGGTCTGCATTTTCATCGAAACACCACTCCTGCTTCCAAAAACAACACTTTTTTCAGACTCATCGCTGCCGAGAGCGTGATGATCACGGCCACGGCTACGGCCGCGATCACCAAGATTTGCCAGCCGAAGTAGAACGCCGGCGGGGCCGATTTCACGAACGTCTCGAAAAACAACCCGAACAATGCGGCCCCGCCGACTCCGAGACCGTAGCCGATGAGGCCGACGACCAGGGCTTGGAGCATGACCATTTTGATGATGCGGAGGTTGCTCACCCCCATCGCTTTCAACGAGCCGAACTGTTTCAAATTTTCGAGGGTGAACAGGTAAAACGTCTGCCCGGCAATGGCACAGCCGACGACGAAACCGAGAAACACCGTGATGCCGAAGTTGATCGGGATTCCAGTGCGCTCCATGTAATATTGAATCGTCGTCCAGAAGAATTCGTCGTTGGTCTGGGCCTTCATACCGGTCTGTTTCGTGATGGCCGCGCAGAGTTCATCGTGCGGGATGTCATCTTGGGCTTTCACCAAAATGAACGACAACGTCTTCGGTTCGGGCGGGTTATATTGGATCGCTTGCGAATACTTCGTGTAGAGAATCGGGAACGTTTGGAAGGTCGGTTTGCACTTCACCATGCCGACGATATTGGCCCGCTTGTTGTTGATTTCTAATGATCGCCCTTGTTCGTAGGGTGTGTCGCCGAACAGATAACGCCAGCCGAATTCGTCGAGAAACACGGCGTCGGGCTGTTCCAGATCCTCCCAGTTTCCCGCGAGGATTCGTTCGGCACGCGGCTGGCCCACCACCCGACCAGCGGAGTCTTTATTGTCGTAATCCAGGCCCAGCAGAATCACTTGTTGGAAGGTACCGTCGGCGAGTTTGGCGCGCGCGACGGACTTGTACAGTTTCACGGCCCAGGCCACCCCTTCCACGCCCCGGACGCGCAGTAACCTGTTCTCGGACATCGGTTTAATGTCGTCGACAAACTGCACACTCTTGTCCATCACCCAGATATCGGCACCTTCGATATCACGAATCTGGCTGGTGGTATTGCGCATCAACCCGGCGAAAATGGCGCTCTGTTGGGCCATCAGCAGCGCGGCGAAGCTGACGCCGAACACGATGCCCAAATATTTCGCTTTATCGCCTGTGAGCATCCGTAACGCGACCCAATTCATGGCGTACTCCCGAAGGGTGCCGCGTACCCGAGCGCGGCCAAACTGAAACGCACAATGTGATCCGCGACCATCGCTTCGCTCAACGCATCCACTTGTGGCTTGTCGAAAATCAACTCCGAAATCGGGCGATTCTGCCGGTAATACAGTACCTGCCCGATGATGCTGAAACCGATCATGAGCAACTCCGACTCCGAATATTCGGGCAGGAGTTCTCGCAGGATCGAGCGCAGGCGAAATGCCATCGGTTGGATGAATTCCTGCACCACAACGTGTGCCGCCTTACCGGGATGGGCCATTTCGCGCATCATCAATTTCATCGACGAAGGACGGGCTGGCCCGTGCATCCGCGACACCATTTCGCGGATGAAAAGCTTCAATTTGTCCACCGGTTTTAACCCGGCCGGGAACTCCGGCAACGGCCGTTCAGCCGAGGTGCACAGGTGGGCGTATTTCACCGCTTCGATGTACAAACCTTCTTTATCGCCGAAGTAATATTTGATCGAAGCCAAGTTCACCTCGGCTTCGGTGCTGATCTCCCGGATAGATGCCGCATCGAACCCTTTTTCGGCGAAGACCGCTTCCGCAGCTGCCAGCAAGCGCTGCCGGGGTTCCATAAGATGTTTCTCAGCAACAGGTTCCGAGAATTCATCTGTGGGCATAAGTGCTGAATTCCTTGCGAATCAAACGTTTGATTACAATCCGATTCTTACCCGGGGCACACATTGTTGTCAAGCAGATCGTGCGGAAGGGAAACGAATTTTGCACAAAACGATTTGACAGCGTAATTCTGGAGCTTATAACCCAGTGTACAAGATTTCAATCACTGTCTCGACTCTCAATCATCGCCATCAGTTTTTTTCGTCCTAAAGCTCGGAGTTCCGCTATGTTGCGTTCTGGAATCCCGTCTAAAAAGTCAGGATCGTTGGCGACTTTGGTCACACTCTCTTCGCGAAGCAGGTGCAGCATGGGAAAGGGTGAGCGGTTCGTAAAATTTTCGACGTCGTTCAGTTTCGTGCCCGAAAAGCGGTAATCCGGGTGGAAACTGGCGATCTGCACGATACCGGTCAATTCCAGCGTTTCGAGGAGTTGATCAGCGTCGCTGAGGAAGTCGTTGTAATCCAGGAAGTGTTGCAAGACCTGCGGATGGATGAGGATCGTCGTTTCGACAGTGCTGATCGGTTCCGCGACAAGCCGTTGCAATTCGGTAGTTAAAGCGTCGAGCAACGAGGCGGTATCGGTTGCTTCAGTCACGACGTAACGAATGGTCTCGGCGTCGAAGACACGCCGGGCGAACGGGCACAGGTTCAGCCCGATGACGATGGTTTCGATCCACCGACGCGTGTCGTGGATGGGGTCAGTCGTCATTCTTGACCGCGCTGTATTTGGGCGAGATCGCCACGGTCCGAAGCCCGAGTGCCTTCTTAATCACGATCCACTCGCCGACGTCGTTTCCTTCGACGAGGTGCCCACACCACTGAAACAAGTAGCCGAGTACGAAAAAGGCTGCACCCCAGTACCAATCGACCAAGAAGAGGAGGATGACCCCCGAGATCGCCAAAGGGATGCCGAGCAGGTGAATGGCGAAGTTGAATTGATGCTGGTGCCGCTCGAGCCAGTTCAATCGCGCCCGTTTGGCGAGCCGCCACGAACGACGGGCAATTGGAAAATTCGGATTCGGAGGTGTGTCTTCCATAGAAGTTAGAATACGGAAGCTTGCAAGCAGAAGCCTCTGAGATTTTCGCACTGGTGTTGAAACGACCGACGATGGCTCGGAAAAAGAGAGGATTAAGAGATCCGGATCAGCAAAGAATCGTGTTTCTTCAATCAGCTGCATCAATTTTCTTCCCCTACTTGAGCCAAACACCCCAGATTCTTGATTTCAGTCCCACTCTCGATCATTCAACCAGAATATCCGGCAAGTTCGGTATATTCCGTGTCGCGGTTGGCCGATAACCGAAGAGACGTTCTGCGGATCGGGTCGTCGGGGGAATGACCAGACCGCAGATGGGATGGGGGCGGGACTATGCGGAAGATTCGCTGGAAAGCTCGTTTCGTGGGCGGACTGATCGCACTCACCGGCCTGGGGCTGGCGGGCTGCAAGCATCAACTCTTCCTAGAGCCGGCGGATTGGAAAGAGGCCACGCGGCCGAACATTCCAACGACGTTGGAAACTGATCCGTACGGTTCAATCGTTCCGCCGAACGACTCGATGGACGTCAAGCCGGCCACGGTTTCGGATTCCGCGCGGCCGACGCGGTTACTCAGCCTCAAAGAAGCGTTCGCCATCGCTATCGAGCAGGGGAACACCGGTAGTGGCATCAATGGTACGGATAACCCCGCACTCCCCTCGTTCACGGGTCGTGGTACGTCCGGCACCGATACCATCAAAGCGTTCTTGCTCGATCCGGCGATCGCCCAGGCGGAAGTCGAACGGTCGCTGTCGAAATTCGACGCCCGTTGGACGACGAGCATGACATGGTCGAAGCAAGACCAGGCGACGCTGAGTCTGCAACAGAGTTTCTCGAACGGGGATTCGGCCAGCTTAACGAGCACGTTGGCCAAGCCGCTGCCGACGGGAGGTATGGCAGGCATTACCACGAGCATGAACTATTTGAACTTGGCGAGTGCCCCGACGAATAGCCAGTTCATCGCCCTGACGACATCGTACACGCCACGGGTGCAGTTCATTTTCGAACAGCCCCTCATGCAAGGGTTCGGAATCGAGGCCAACCAACTGCTCGGGGCACACCCCGGGAGCTTGTTGATCCCCGGTTTGCGACCGTCCGGTGGCCAAGGTTCGGAAGGGATCTTGGTGACCCGCGTCCGCACGGCTCAGGCCCGGCACCAGTTCGACGTCCAGATCAACCAGATGCTATTCAACATCGAGACAGCGTACTGGAACCTCTACGCGGCTTATTACAGCAAGTACGCTCAGCAAGTTGGGTTGGAACAAGCTTTCAACCTGTACAGCAAGCTCAAAGAACGAACGAAAGAAGGCGTCGGGGCGGAATATCTGTTAGCCCAAGCGAAGGCCCAGTACTTTCTCTTCCAAACGCAAGTCCTGTCTGCCAAACAGCAAATCCTCGAAGCGGATCGGGTGTTGCGCGGGCTGATGGGAATGCGATCCGATGGTACCATTTTTGAGCCGGCCGATGCACCAGCCAAAGCGCGTTTTTCGCCTGACATCAATGCCGTGAAAAAAGAGGCCTTGGAATCGCGCCCGGAGATCTTGATCGCGCGACAAGAAATCAAGGCCCGCCAATTCGACCTGTTGAACCAGAAAAACTTGAGAATGCCGGATGTCCGCCTCTTTGGAAGCTACGACGTCAATGCTTTGGGGCGTGGATTGACCGGGGGAGCACCGGACAACGCACTCTCCAATTTACGGCTGAATCAGTTCAACAGTTGGCAAGTTGGCTTGCGAGTCGACATTCCACTCGGGTTCCGGGACGCCAACGCCCTCGTCGCGCAATCTCGGTTCTCGCTCTGGAAGAGCTACGAACAGCTCCGCGATTCCGAGCGGAAAGTTAAGGAAGGCATCGTCGAAGCCATCCGAGCCATGGATTTGGGCTACGAGATCAATGTGTACAACGAGGCTCGTCGCATACAGCTTGCAGCCGTGGTGAACGGACAAGAAGCGCGGTTGGGAAAAATCCCCACGGAAGATTTCATTTCGCAGCTCAATGCTTTGATCCAGAGCCAACGGGACTTGGCAAATACCATCTCGGAACAATACCGCGGCTTGGCCAACTACAACGCCGCCTTGGCTCGCTTGGAGTATGTGAAGGGGACGATCCAGGCTTACAACAACATCAGCGTTGCCGATGGCCCGTTGCCCGCCTTCGTTCAGAAGAAGGCGGCGGATCACTTCCGCGCTGTTGAATCGGCCATCAAACTGCGCGAGCACCCGACCGAGATTCTCGGCGGTACGCCACCGACGGCCATCGATCCGTTCCAACCATCGCCGGCTCAGCAAATGGGTTCGCCACTGATGCCAGCCGCACCGGGTTCGAACTTGCCCGGCTTACTACCGGCTCCGGTGTCCACGCCGAAAGCGTTGCCGAGCGGGGATCAACCGACGGCCTCCAGCACGAAGTCTTGGGACAACTGGCAGACGCAACCGACGACGCTGACTCCGGTGCCGACAGCGACCGACGGAAGCGGAACCTTCAAACCGAACGGGAGTGTGACCTTGCCGAAGCGACCGCTGCCGGGCACGGCTCAGACGGAACCACCCTTGATACCGTTGTTGCCCGCCCTCTCCAGTCCGACGACACCGATCTTGCAGATCCCGTCGCGGTAGTCGAGGTAGGATCGAACAAAACGCGAGCCGGGGCCAGGTGGCTCCGGCTCGTGGTGTTTGGATCGGCGCATAAAAGAACCCCGCCGAGATACCACTCTCGACGGGGCCGTGACACTTTTTGCAAAGTGGTGTGTCGATCCTCAAGGCACGGGTGCCCACAGTATCCGGTCGTCGACCCTGAGTCTGAAACCAACTGCCTAACCGTTAGGCGACCCCCAGAGATGGTTCGGCTGAAGCCTGGGGGACGGGATTCGAACCCGCAATCGTTGGTCGGTGGTCGAACGTCGAGTGAAGCACCTCCGACACGGGTTGAATTCTGGCGTGAAACAGTCTGAGTTTAACGGGTAGTTCGCCTGCCTCTGCCGTTGGGCTACCCCTCCGGGGTGGAGAATGGAGGGGGCGGGAATCGAACCCGCGCTGTCGGTCGATCTACGATTCAGCCGAAATCGAAACCTCAGATTTGCACGCCTGTGCAGAGTGAGTGATGCCGAATCCGGCGCCGAGGTTCAAGTGAAAATCAAAAAAATCCGCACGCTCACTTCACCACGACTCGGAAGATCTTTCGACCGAGGCGGATCACCAAGCCGTCGGCGACAGGAATCGTCGCTTTGAAGTCGACCGGTTTGCTCCGCTCCGGCCCGAAGTTGAAGGCCCCTTCTTCGACTTTCTTCCGGGCCTCGCTGTTGCTCTTGGCCAGCCCGGCGAGCACGATCAACTTCAACACCCCGAGTTGCCCATCGACCAGTTCCGTGGCGGCGACGACGACTTCCGGAATGGAATCGGGATCGCCCTGCTCTTCGAATTGCTTCTTCCAATCGGCCAGCACCGTTTCGGCACCGGCTCGGCCATGGAACCACCGGACGATCTCGGCCCCCAACCGCTTCTTGGCTTCGTTGGGCTTCCCGACGAGGATCCCGGCAATTTCGCCTTCGCTCAAGTCCGTCAGCAGGGTGAACCACTCGCGCATCAAGCCGTCCGGGATGCGCATGGTCTTGCCGAATTGCTCCGTGGCCGATTCGCCGACGCCGATGTAGTTGCCAAGGCTTTTGCCCATCTTTTTCTCGCCATCGAGACCGCGCAAGATCGGCAGTGTGATCGGCACCTGCGGTGGCTGGCCCGCGTTCCGCTGGAGGTCGCGGCCGACCATCAGGTTGAAGAGTTGTTCGGTTCCCCCGAGTTCGATATCGGCGCGGATTTCGACGCTATCCCAACCCTGCATGAGCGGGTAAAGGCACTCGTGCAGGTAGATGGCCGTGCCCGACTTGACCCGGTTGGCGAAGTCTTCCCGTGCGAGGATTTGTTGAACAGTCGATTGGGCCAAGAGCTTCAACATTTCATTGAAGCCGAAACGCCCGAACCAAGCGCGGTTCGGACGGATCTCGGCGGTCGAAACATCGACGACCTTGGCAATCTGCACCAAGTAGTTTTCGGCGTTTTTCTCGATCTGCTCTTCGGTCAGACCGGCCCGTGAGGCGTCGCGGCCGGAGGGGTCACCGACTTGGGCCGTCGCCGTACCGATGATGAGCACCGCCGTGTGGCCCAGTTCTTGGAATTGACGCAGTTTCCGCAACGGCACCGTGTGGCCGAGGTGGACATCGAACCCCGTGGGATCGATGCCGTACTTCACCCGCAACGGGGTGTGGGTGGCCCGGCTCCGTTCGAGTTTCTGCCGCAATTCCGGGACGGTTTCGACTTGTGCCGCACCCCGCAAGAGAGTGGCGAGCTGGTCTTCGACGGGGGTGAATTCGGGCATGGCGCGCCTGCGGTTACGAGAACATTTGAAAGCGGTCGTTGGGTTCAAACGCCTGACGGAGGTGCAGAATGGTCGGTTCGCGTGCCGTCGGTGGCCAAGCCAAGGCGAGTACATCGAATCGGAGGGCGACACCGTGGAGCCGGTGCCGACCGAGAAAACGAAGAGCCGCTTGGGTCAACTTTCGCTGTTTGCGAAGATCGACCGAAGCGGCTGCAACTTGCGGGTCGGTCTGGGATGTCGAACGGACTTCGATGATCACCAACGCCTCGCCGTCGTGGGCGATGAGATCCAGCTCGCCCAAACCGTCGTGGATGTTCGCACCGAGAATGTGCCAGCCGAGCTTCCGAAGGAATTTCGCAGCGGCTTTCTCGGAACGCTGACCGAACCAGCGTCGCCAGAATCGCCAATGGCGAAACTCGGTCGGCGCGGTGAGGCCGGGGACGTCCACTACTTCTTGGTGGTATCGGCTTTGGCCTTGCGCTTGGCGGCCCGCTTGCTCTCGCCCGTCGTGGCGGTTTGTTCCCGTGCCACGGCGGCCTTCGCGGCGGCGGCTTCTTGCGACGCTTTGGCAGCCGAGGTGTCGAGCATGGTTTGCCGCTTGACGTCGCCCCGGATCTTGATGGCTTTGCCGACGCGATCGCGGATGTAGTACAACTTCGCCCGGCGAACCATACCGGCCTTCTTCACGTCGATCTTGGCGACGCGAGGCGAATGGATCAAGAAGATCCGTTCGACGCCTTCTCCCTGAACGAGTCGGCGGACGGTGATCATCTCGCGGATGCCCGAACCGTTGCGGGCGATGACATCGCCCTCGAACGTTTGGACTCGCTCTTTGGCACCGTCGAGCAGTTTCTGATGGACGATGACGGTATCGCCGACTTTGAACTCGGGAATATCCGATTTCAGCAGTCCGGTTTCCACAACTTGAATCAATTTCCGTTGCATGGCTTTCGCCCTTTCGCGTTCGTCGCAGCGCCCCGTTCCGAGGCGGTTTTGGTTGAGCCACCGAGCTAATTAGTTAGCACCGGATTCGGGATGACTTCGTTCGTTCGACTGTTTCTGTCGCCAGTGCTCGATGGCCTTGTGATTCCCATTCAACAACACATCGGGAACTTTCAAGCCGCGGTACTCGCGTGGCTTCGTGTAATGCGGGTATTCCAAACGACCCGCTTCGCTATGGCTTTCGTCGACGGCACTGGCCGCATCGCCGAGCACGCCGGGAATCAACCGCATGGTCGATTCGATCACCAGCATCGCGGGAACCTCGCCGCCGTTGCAGACGAAATCTCCCGCGGAGATTTCCATCGGCTTCAGCACTTGGCGGATGCGGTCGTCGAATCCTTCGTAACGCCCGCAAAGCAGCAACAACCGCGAATGCTGCGAAAGTTCTTGCACTGCCGGCTGAGTCAACCTGCGACCCGTCGGCGTCAACATCACTAGCAACCCGGGTTCGGCGACTTCTCGCTGCACCGCTTCGACGCAATCGACCACCGGATCGGCCATGAGCACCATTCCCGGGCCACCCCCGTATGGGCGGTCATCGACGCGTTTGTGTTTATCGAGCGACCAATCGCGGATGTTCCAGAGTCGAACATCGACAATTCCCGCATCGCGGGCGATTTTCAACAGGCTCTGATCCAGAAACCCTTGAAATAAATCGGGGAAGAGTGTGAGCACATCAAAACGAATCGTCCGTCGTGTTGTCGTCACGAACGGACTCGTTATTGTCGTCTCCACAACGGCACCGCATTCACTAGGCTGCCGCAACAGGAGCCGCTTTGGCCACGGCGTCGGCCGATTCGATGTCTTCGAATTTCTTCATGAACTTTTTGAAGAAGACTTCGCACTGTTCGGACGGTTTCGCACCGACGCTCAGCCAGTATTTGATCCGTGACGCCGTGAACTTCACGCGGTTTTCTTTTTCGGCCAGGTGCGGGTCGTAGCTGCCCAATTCTTCGATCACCTTGCCGTCACGCGGTTGGCGACCATCGATGGCCACGATCCGGTAGTAATGGCGGTGGGCACGGCCCATCTGTTTCATGCGAATGCGAACGGCCACAGACGAAGTCCTCTTCCGAACGATCTATTTGTCAGGAAAATACAAGTTAGCACTTGCAAGTTCGATTGGCTACGGGGAGTCCGGAAGAATTCCGATCCGGCCCCTCGGTGATCCAGGAGTTCTGAATTGATTTTTCGTTTGACTCACGGCGGTGCCCAGTTACTTTGATCGTACTTTTCAGGGGTGCCCCGACCGATCAAGTTGACGTGGAGAATTCGATGAAGAAAAATGCACTACGCAAGCGCTCTACGAAACGGAAGAAATCGAATACGACGAAGGTTGTCTTACTCGTTTTAGGGAGAGTTACTTCTCTGATGCTGATCGGCATCGTGCTCGTGGTGTTCGTCTTCAAGGGTTCTATTCCGCTGGGCCGCGGGTTAACGCTCGATGTTCCGAACACGAAGGTGACCCCTGAAAACTACACGCTCTTGAAAACCGGTGCCACGATTTCTGAGGTCGAAGCGATCCTCGGCGAAGGCCGGCCGCCGAATACCGGTGATTTCGACGCCATCTGCGGCAATGAGGTTCAACGCTTCACGAACCCGTACTTCAATGAGAGACCCTCATGGGAAGAGAACAATCGACGCGGATTGATGCTGATCTGGGTCAATGTCAACGCCCGCTTGTTGATGACATTCTCTCAACTTCCAAATCAAGGCGGTCGAGTCCTTCGCAAAGTGATGCTCATGCCGGACGGTTCCATCATCAGCGAAGCGAGCAATAATTTTGCAATTTCACCGACTCCCGCGAACCCCGTAACGCAACCGAACCAGAATCCGAACGCCGATCCGGCGGAGTGGGAGAAGCTAGTCGGAACTTGGGAAATTGAAAACGAACCCAGATTTCGAATCCGATTCGGAGCTGACAAGAAGATCGGGGACATCTTCATGTATGAAGGTCGGCAGCTCCGCGAAAAGATTTATACTGTCCGCGAAGTCAAAATTGAAAACGGGCGAATCGCACCGCAAGTCAGTTTGGGTACGGTGAACGGCCAAGGCACCACTAGCGCAGCTATGGGGGTCTTTTGGTTCGACAATGGCACGCTGATCCGCGACCCTGGCAACGGCGCTCCCATTCAAAAATTGCGACGCCTGAAAGTGTGATGGCATCACCCGTTCAGATCCGCCAGCGCCGCATCCAAATCGCGCGTGATTCGGGTGCGAATCCTGAGCTCGTCCACGTCGAGCCAACTCCGCACTTCCGGGCCTAAGCTAAAGTCTTCATTCACGTTGGCGGTGATCGCGACATCGATCAGTTCCAGCGGCTTGAGCGCAAAGTAGCGGGCGGTGGCTCCGCCGGACGAAATGGTTCCGAGTCGTTGGAACAGTTCTTCTAAACGGCCCAGGGCCAATCGGGGCGGTGCGAACGCGAGCGCTTTGGCGTAGGCCAGCGCGGTCCGCGTTCGATCGCGTTCGTCCGGTAAGCCCTGGACGAAGAGCTTGTCTCGGGCCGTGTCCAAAATCCGATTTCCGCGTTCCGTCTCCCCTAACGAGTACCAGCCGATGGCGGCGCTCAAATTCAACTCCAAATCATCGACACCCACGCGGGCCCACCGCATCAGAACGGATCGGAGTTCGTCGGTTAATCCGCAGCGGCTCAAGGCGCGGAATAATGCTGTCGCCGACTGTCGGAAGATCACGCGGGTCGGCGGATCTCCATCGCTCAGAGAGCGGTCGAGACTTTTGACGAGCCGTTGCAAACCAATCGTCAAGGAATTCCGGATCGCCAATTGGCAGGCGAGTTCGACGCCACGACTGCCCAGGCGAATCAAGTAGTTCGAGCTTTCAGAATCTTGGACGTTGCGAAGTCGGAGTGCTTCCGGGAGTTGCTCGAGGGCGGTCGGGCAAAATTCCAAGACTTCGGTTGCCGTTGGAGCATCGCTCACGATTTCCAAAAGCGTCAAAATCACCCGTGGCAACGTTCCCGCTGTGCGATCTTTCCTCACTTCGTCGAGCAGCGGGCGAATGACCGACTCGGTGGCGGTGGTGGGTTGGTCGAGGATGCGGGACAAATGACGACCGAACTCATCGCTGCCCATCAGGGCGAGCAAGGGCCGGGCACCGAACTCGGATCGGGTTCGGTGCCGGCTCAAGATACCAGAATGGGCGATCAATTTCGCCACGCTGTAATCTGCCAATTCCAACGACGTAGGAGTATCGCGGACCGTCGATTCGGTCGAATCTCGGGTGGCGCCTAAGGCCGCACGTGTTTCGCCCAGGAACAGTTCTTGGAGTCTTCGGTGCACTTCCGGTACGACGGTGGAACCGAGAGGAGCTTGGAGTGCCCTCGTGGCCGAGTGGATCAATTCATTGGCTCGGATTTGATCGCCGAGTTTGGCGAAGCCCCAGGCGAACATCCAATCGGCGTAGGCTGCGGTACTGGATAAATCGGCTCCGATCCCGGCCCAGGCCAATCGGTTCGTGGCCGATTGTTTCTTCAACCAGCGTTGAATCGGCTCACGGCAGCGCAGTAACCAATCCCGTGCCAAGGAATAACGATCGCTGCCCATCAACCCGCGAAACCGCAAAAACGACGGGGTATCCAAAGCGGCCAACGCCGTTTCCGTTCGGAGCCGGGCGAAGAGGCGATCCCGTCCGTGGGCCAACATCAACACATCCCCGCCGCTGAGAGTGGCCAGTGAGCACCGAGCCAGCCAAACCAGCCGACACGGCAGTGTCTCTTCGGCGGCGGTCAACTCGATGGAGATCGATTTGAAATCGTAGACCGGGGGGATGGCACGCTTCGGAACCGGGGCCAGGGCGAGATGGATCAACTCCAACAGGGTGATTCGCAGTGGTGATTTCGCACCGCGCGCTTCACACTTGGCCCATTGTTGCCAAGCGTGCTCGCTCGTGAGTGGTGTCCACCACAAAGAATGCAGCCAGCAAAGTGGGGCATCGGTGAGATTCCCGTTTTCAGCGTACAACTCGGCCAGTTCGGCCCACTGTTGCCCGATGACTTTTGGGTCGGCAAAAGAATCTTGGCGATAGAGACAGTCTTCCAATTCGGCCCGTCGCGCGATCCGTTCTTTTTGGGTCAACGTCGAACGGTGTGGGGCATCGGCTGTGTCCGTTTCGAATTCGGGTTCCCCCAATTCCGGGCCAGTTTCAGCTTTTCGACTGTTCGAAAACAGTTTGCCGGCCCATTTGGCAAACCAGTACCGTGACGATTTTGCGGACGTTCGGCCCTGAGCTTGGCCAGTTAACATCGTCGGAGTGATCAACGTGACCGGGGTCGGCGTCGGTTCCGAGATTGCGACAAAGCCGGGACAGGTGAAAAGATTTTCTGAGATCGATTCGTGCGGGAAGCACCGTGTTGGCGGCGCCGTGTAGCGAATCCACTCCGCAATGGGACGAAACGATGTCCGGGCGACGCGGTGGATTTGGATAGTACCGGCTACCGATTCCAACCAGGCGATTTCTCCCGGTTTCAATCCGAGCCATTGTTCCAACGCCGAAGTTCGCAGCGTCGGCGTCAATTCGCAATTGGCCGGCAACATGAGTCGGTTAAACTGCGGATGCGCCGCAAACGCCCGGAGTGGCCAGACGAACGGGAGGACTCCGCTGTCCCTTCGGATTCGAATGGCCACGCGGTTCCCCCGTTGCAATTGTTCGAGTACGGCCATCTCAAGTTGCAGGATTGTTCGATGATCGAACGGTTCGAGGAGTGGTCGCAGCGTCGCTAACGAGCCGTCATGGATCCAAAACGTCTCGATGTTCCGAGCCGTCGTCCGGGGCTTCAACCGAAGTTCGACTTCGAGTCGTGCAAGTGGAGCACGATTGCTGATACTCGGCACCGTAGCACGCATCAGCAAGACTTCGCTGGAGGTTCGCCACGGGCCGGGTTCGAGTGTCCTCCATTCCCCGGTTGCTGAAACCAGAATCGTCTCCGCAACATCCGTGTTCACGGCCTTGGGCAGCAAATGATGCCAGCCGGATTGCACCCAGAAGTTTGGCCCGGCGAGCCGGTAGCTACGCACCCCAGAATTCGGTTCATCCCGACTTTGCTCGATCCAATACAACGGAGCGACGGACACATGGACGAACGCCAACGAACCCGCGATGCGGTATTTTTCTGGCTGGGTTTTGCTGCGAAGCAAATCTCGGAGGAAACTCGCCAAACGGGCGGTGGGCACTTCGAAGAGCACGGGTTGAGCCGAATCGCCGTCGTCGCCGCGTTTGAGAGGGAGTGCCGCGGCCCAACAGGGCAATGTTCGCAAGTTTTGGTCGTTCGGGCTGGCAAATGGTCGCACGCCGATGTGTGCCAAGGCGGCGAGTGACTCTTTGGAAAGTGGTACTTTCGCTCGCAACCAAATTCCGCTCGGGCAGTCCGTGATGGCCGAGACTTCGGCGTGAGTCACGGCAACGGGAAGTATCCCGGATGCCAGGGCGAGGCGGAGAGCGTCGAAATTCGGGAAGAACAGGAACAACATCGGCCGGCACCCGGAGGATCAGAGCCGGCTCTTGGTCAAGTTGGATTGCATGTCGCGGTGGATGCGACGCCGCACCAAGAACTCGTCTTCGTCGAGCCAACGCCGCCCGTTCGGCCCCAAGGCGAAGTCGTCACTGACAATCGCGAGCACGACCTCTTCGACGATGTTCAAGTGTGAACGTGAGTAGAACGGGGCCGTGGTATGGCTGACGGTGACCCGGCTCGGATCCATCTGCTGGAACAACTCCGCAATTCGAATCATACCGCTTTCGCTCGGCCCTTGTGCCACGGCGGCGATGTAGCTTTGAGCCAACTTGGTGTATTCGGTCGATTGCCGGTAATCGCCCACCGCGTTCGCGGGTCGGCCCGGTGCGAGCAATTCGCTGCGAGCTTCATCGAGTATCGGATTCGCTTGATCGTAGTTGCTGAAGGTGAGCCACCCGCTCGCCATGCTGAGTAGAGTTTGCAACGCACGCCACCATTGATCTTGTCGAGCCGCGTAGCGCGACTTGAGTTGCAGCATGGTTTTATCTTCGAGCACGAGCGCCAAGATCCGCCGCAAGAGTTTGTCGATTTCGTCGCGCAACCCGAGTTTTCGCAAGCTTCGCAAGCATTGCCCGGCAACGAAGTTCACCAACTCGAAGCGCTGGTCGATCTGTTTATTCCCGACGAGTTCAACGAATTGATCGAGTAATCGGCCGACGAGATCGCGCCGGTCGAAGTGCGCCGCCAGGAACAAAGACCATTCGAGAAGCTGGCCTTGGACCCGGTTGAGTTCGGGCACCGACTCCAAAGCGGGATCGGATTTGAGCACATCGGGAACGAGGCTGAGAAGTTCAAGCGTGAACGATTCCCCGGCGCGGATGACCCACGGCAATGCGGCGTGCAACGTCAATAAACGAACCATCAAGAGAGGTCGTGGCACTTTACCACCGACGCCTCCGCGGTAGTGCAAGCGGACTTGGCGCGCGAACTCGAACGGGTCGCGGACGTCGCCGAACTTCTTCAACCCTTTGATGAATTCATCGCCGGTATCCATGAAATTGGCATAGGGATCGGGCTTCTCCTGGGGTTCGAGGATGATCGATTGCTGCCGCATCCGCGTGATCGCATAATGTGCTTTGGCATGGGGACTGTTCGCAATTCCTTTCCCCACCACATTCAAATTGTCGATCGCGGCGATCATTTCGCGCGGCAAACTCAACGTCGCCGACTTCCCGGCCAACGCTTCTTCGATGCGGTAGCGGAATGCCTGAAATAAGTGTTGGTTCGTCAAAGATTTCGCATCGACCTGCGGGCGCATATCCATCGCTTTTCGCGCGTTGTCTAGCACCGACCGCGCGGCCAAACTTTCGCCGAGTTTGGCCAACGCAAACGCAAACAGAAGATCGATATAAGGAAGCGTTTGCGTATTGTCGGTCGCTCCCGTCGCCGTGGGGGCAACCGTCGCCGCCTCCGCCCACTTGCGGCACAACTGATGCAAACTCATCGCTTGGTCACGCACGAACCGAACCCGCTCCGAATCCTTCAGCCCCGCCGTCCGCAGGAAGAAGGGCAAGTCGGTCTCGGCGTTCAGGCCACCGTCGAGCAACCGCTGCAAAATGCGATCCCGCACGCGGGCCAAACCGAGCACGTCGGCACCGGTCGCGGTGGCTAGCTCCAACGCGATCAGCCAGACGGCACGGACTGGGAGTTTGCCGTCGTTGGCTTCGAGGTATTGCTGAATCGCCGGGAGCCGCGACTGCAACCAAGCCGGTGCCGGGTCAATCGACAAACTGGCCAGTACCGTACTCGCCAGTTGTCGCACTTCGATCCGATCCGGATTCTGGCTTTGCAACAAGGTATCGAGTTCACTCTCACTGTTCGGTTTCGACTGATTCGGATGTTCCGTTTGATACCAGCCTTGGACGAATTCGGCAGGCAGCGCCTCCGGTTCCCACATCGCATTCACCCAGCAAATCGACGCTTCCGCCGGATCACCCGCGCCGGTGTTGGCGAGGGCCAACGCCGGCCAGAGAGACTGCCGCTCCGGTTGATCGAGACCACCATCGAGTTTCTGGAACACGTCTTGGAGTGCCGAACGACGAAGCTTCCAGGCGTCGATTTTCTGAGCATCGTCGACCGGTTTCGGAGTCGTCGTGTTGAAACCCGCAGTCGCGTTCGGATCAACAGCGACCGATTGTGTCTCGGGTTGGAGCGGAATCAGACTATCGGCCTCTTTACCGCGTCCACGATCCTTCGGGCCACGATCGGGGCCACGCGGTTTTAAGGCTTGATCGGTACAGACGAACGATTCAAAATCGAACTGTGTGGCGGCCACCCACGCTTTGAGCGGTGCCGGCGACGATTCCAAAACGTAGTCAACCCAATGATCGAGTGGACGAAACGCTTCTTCGGCTATCGACTCGGGAAGGAACTCCCCGTTCGGTAACGGCGACAACCAAACGACCCGATCGGGATCGCTCGCCAGCAAGGTGCGGACGGCATCGCGGCGCAACTGCGGGTGCAACCGCAGGCCGGTGGGAACGAACAAATTCGTCAGTTTGAAATAGGGTTTGTAACCGACGGCATCGGGAAGCTCGAGGACCGGAGCTGGCAACTTCGACGGACTGAGCCGCAACACAATGACGCTCTCGGCATCGCGACTCGCTTCCGAAACCGCGAACCGCAACCGCTGCAACAGCCGGTCGTCGGCATCGCGCACGAAGGTATCCAGACTCTCGGAGGCCCGGTTCCGGAGCACCCAGAATTCCGGAACTTCAGCGGCATTGCCCGATACCAATTTCAACGGCACCATCAGCTTTTCCGGCGTCGGCACCGGCTGCCACGTGATCAATGCACCCGGCAGCGGGAACTGGAGCACATCGTAGATGTCTTGAAACGGCGGGCTTTCGAGGTACGTCCATTGGCGTCCTGGACGGATCAGCACCATTTGCTCGTCGGGCAGTTTGATGCGTTGGGCCAAGGGGTGTTGGTAGCCAATCTGCACCCAGACGCGCGGCCCTTGTTCGACGAACGCGGTGAGGGTTTTCGTCGAACCGGAAAATTGGGGATCGAGCGATTGCAGCAAGGTGTAATACGGCGGCCCGACGACGCGGAGAAGTATGTGCTTACCACGGCCTGTGTCGAGCCAACAGTAACTCTGACGGTCGTTCCCCAGGCGGAGCATCTCCCCGACCAACTGCGGCAATTGCTTCGGATCGGGGACTTCAAAAATCACTGGGGCATGCGTCGACAGTAGCGGAGCGTTGTCCGGTTCAGCTTCAATCGCTTGCAACCAACACGACAGTTCCTCGAACGGTTCGGGCATCACTTTGGCGGCCGTTACGTTCAGTCGGGCCAGTTCCCCGGCCAGCTTCTTGGTGATTTTGCCATCGGTCTGCAGATAGATTCGGCCGTCGTCTTCGAACCGTACCCGCACGGGGGCAAGAACCACATCCGCAGGAACTAACGAACCCGTCGCCGCGAGGCGGAACGTATCGAGATCGGGAAAACAAAAGATCATATCAGTCCTGTCCCTGCGCCGTCTTTTTACGCTCGGCTTCGCTCGGTTCGTTCGTCGCGGTCGATTCGCGCGAGCCTTCGCGCTCGATGACGATATCGCCCAAGTCTTCGGCCTTCATTCCTTTTCCCACCAGCTTTTCCACGATCCGTTTGTGCAGCTGCTCATGCTCGATGGGCAGAGAATCCGGATCGGATTCCAGCTTCACGATGATGTTCTGCTTGCCGGTCTTCGGATCGCGCCGGAGGAGAATCAATACTTCGGCCATGATGGCACCTCGCCCTGTGTCCGAACCGTTAAACTTTGGGAAATTCGCCGGCGTATTTGGTTCGCACGGCGTCGATGATCTCGTTGACGCGGGCGGACTCGATGGTCTTGACCCGCATCAATTCTTCGCGGAGTTCTTCGAGATCCGCACGATGCTCGAGCAAGATCTTCGCAGCCCGCGCTTGGGCCTCCACGATGATCGTATTCACTTGCCGGTCGATGGCTTCGGCGGTGCTGCCGGAAATCACCTCGCGGTCGCCTTTTTCATCGCGGTACACTCGCAATGAGGCTTGGAGTCCGGACATGCCACAAGTTTCGACGATGGTCATGGCCAATTGCGTGGCCCGGAACAAGTCTCCCTGAGGATTCCCGAAGGCACTGGCACCGGTGGACACGTCGCCGATCAGCAAGCGTTCGGCTTCGATGCCGCCGTAGAGCACGCTGAGCCGGTCGAACAATTCGTTGCGGGTGTAGCCGATCTTGCGGGCATCATCCTTCTTGTAACCGGTGTAAAAGGGTGCCCAAGGCATCTCGCTTTGGATGGTCACACGTTCCGGAGCCGGGTGGTGCGTGCAGAACAGCGACACGACAAAGTGCCCGGCTTCGTGGGTGGCCACCAGCACGGAATCTTTGTCGCTGAGGTCGATCTTCTCTTCGTATTCGTTGAAACCCCGTTCGATTTCTTTCTGGGTCGAAGGCCCGACGATGTTATCCCGCAAACGAACGCGAGCCACCGACCGACAGAGCGCGTTCAAGTGATCCCCGCTGAACGACGTGCCGGTGTTCGTCATGAAGTTTTCGCCGGTGCGACGCACGGCATAATCGATGGCTTCCGGGGTGAAGTCGAGCTTCATCTTTTTGTCGTAGATCTTCAAAATCTCGCGCCGGTCGGTGTCATCCGGATACGGGATGTGCAAATGGAACTCGAAGCGGCCGGGCCGCAACAAGGCCGGGTCGAGCGACTCGACGAAGTTCGTGGTCCCGACGACAAACACGAGTTCCTCTTTGTGGAAGCCGTCCATCTCGGTGAGCAGTTGATTCACCATACTGTGCTCCACCCCGGAACCGGAGTACGAGCCGCGGCGGGTGGCGAACGAATCGAGTTCGTCGAAGACGATGATCGCGGGGGCAGACTGCCGGGCTTTGTGGAAGACCATGCGCAGATTTTCTTCGGACTCACCCACCCACTTCGATTTCAATTCTGGGCCGGAGACGACGGTGATGGCGGCACCGATGGCCGTGGCAATGGCTTTGGCGAAGTAGGTTTTCCCGGTGCCGGGCGGGCCCCAGAAGATCATGCCTCGGGGAATCAATTCTTCGAGCCGGGAGATGTCGTCCGGGTTCGTCGACGCATCGCGGCGGGCCAGCACGTCGAGGATTTCCTGACGGAGTTGTTTCTTGGTCTTAGCGTAGCCACCGATATCGCGTTCGAGATCGACATCCGGAATCTCAAGCGCTCCGCTCAGCGTGGCTTGCCGGAGTTGCAAGTACGCTTTTTTCGGATCGGCCGGGTAATCTTCCCCTTCGAGTGTCGAGAGCAATTTGCGGAGCCGGACGGCGTTCAAACCGGACACGTACTTGTACAGTTGCCAGGGGTTGAACTCCCGACCAAATTTGCGTGATTCGCGCTGGGTCACAATCTTTTTCAGTGTCGTGCGGTTCAACCCGAGGATGCTCAACCGGTGCGGGAACAGGTTTTCGATGACCTTGGGCAGCGGGAACGACGGATCTTTGAACCCGAGCCACACCAGGTCGGGGTTCTCGTAAAGCAGAGGAATCACTTCTCGAGATTCCCCGGTCAGGCCGCCCGTGTTCGTTGTCAGCAAGTCCAAGTGGGGCAACACCACCACTCGCTTTTCGACCGCGCCGCGAACCGCTTCCCGCAGTTGCGAAATCATCGTTCCGATCAACCCCATCGGCACGGTGCCCGCGCCGGGTGTTTCGGCTTCGCGTGGCCGCCCGTCGAGGTAGATGCACTTCACGTTCCGCTCGCGCAGACGGGTGCGAATGCTCATGAAGATGAACGGGGCCAGTTCTTTATCGCACTCGACTAGGCTCGGCAACCCGCGCAGAATATTCCCGGCGATGTCCGCGAGTTCGGCCGGGTAGGCCGCTTCGACCGCTTGTTGCAAATCGAGCGACGACGGGAGTTCGGCTTCGGTGGTCAGGATGGACATTGATAATCTCGAGTTCGGAATTCTACACTTCGATCTTGATGGTCAACGAGCCGGTCTCTTCGTCTTCGTTCATCTCGGTGATGTTCCCGAGTTGGCGCGCTTTCAGTTTGAGCGCCTCGCGGGTCACTTTGTTCACAACTTCGCTCAGTTCCGGCTGCAGGTCGCAGAGCTTCTCTTCGAGTTCGGCCGTGGCCTGCCCCTGCAACCGCTCCGTTTCGTGTTCCGCTTTTTTGGAGATGTCGTCGTCGATCTGTTTCTTCAACCGTTCGCGGAGTTCCCTCTGAGCGGGGCCAACATCGTCGTAGCCAAATGTCTCGCGTTTCGCTTCCAGCGTGACCTCTTCACCGACTTGCGACTTCACCGAGACCTCGAACGTCTTCGGATTCACCGTCACGGTGATGTTCCCATCTTCCCGAGTGAGCGTGCCATCCGCGTTCTCGGTGTACCCTTTTTGGATCAATTCTTTTTTCAGCAACTCGGCCATCACTTCGGGCGGCAGAATCTCGAGAACCTCCAACTGTGTGCAAATCTCATCCGACCCTTTCAATTCGCGGGTCGACGATTCTTTGACCGTAATGCGATACGCTCGGCTCATGGAAGAACTCCGGGTGGTGAAATTTTTGTTGCCTCGTTGACCCGCTCAACCCGTCCGCAATGGATCGAGCCGTTCGATTAACACCCGGGCCTTGGCGGCCACCCTATCGCCTTGAGCCTGCTCCCAGTCCGCTTTCCAGAGCTGGCTCGCCGAATAATCCTCTTCATAATAGCCGACGGCGCGGGCTTGTCGTTCCCAGCTTTGGAGCGTTTCGAGCTGCCGTGGAAAGGCGAGGGCCGCTCGCTGCGTCTCGATGCGATCCGCCAACCGAGCCGGCCCCTGTCCTTGCAGTCCACCGGTCCAGAATCCGAGGCCGAGTTCGGGCGGTGCGAGCAAGGCGGCGTTGGCCACCAACACGAAGCGTCCCAAATCCGGTCGGCGCGCTTCGTCGGCCGCTTTCAAGTAGACCCGTAATGTTTCAAGTTCGACCGAGCCTTGCTGACGCATCCGTTTCCAATCACCGATCTGTCCCTTGGCCCGCTCCGAACGAATCCAACGCTGGGCGAGCACCGGCTGCAGACACTCTAAAATCGCGGCCCGAGTGCCGGTGAAACAAACCGAAAAGTCTGGTGCCGCGGGCGTTTCGGGGGCCGCAAAATCGCCGGCGTACGCTAGTCGCACTAACGGGTTGTTGCGGAAACAACGTTTCGCCACCAGGGCCTGGGCCACTTCCGGTTCTGCCTTCAACTGGTCGTAGGCCATCAGAAAAAAGAGTTCGTCGGCCGGTGACAACAGCCCGTGAACGTCCCATTTGTCGGCGGTATCCGTCGGTTTTTCCGCCGTCAACCAGAGTAAGAACGCCATCGGACTAGGGCCGAAGTGCAGCGTGCGATCCTGCAATGGCAAGCGTTCCCAAACTCGTCCTGCCACCGGCTGACGACCGACCAAGAAACGTTCGTTGCGCCAACCACCGGCCTGAGCCAAGTGGAGGACACTTGCTTTGGCCAAAGTATCTTGAGCGATCCGCACGCAAACCCGGCTCAAACAGGGCGGAACCGGAAGCTTGGCGTACACGAGGTTCATCGCTTGATCCGCCGGCATCTGCCCGACGAGAAATCGGAGAATCCGCAGCAAATTGTATTCGAAGCGTGACACCGCCGGGGGCCCGCTCGGCGGCGGAGAGTCGTTTCCGAGTTGCAAGCTGATCGTCATTCCTTGGTCTCGGGTTTGCGTTCCATCGGCGTGGGCTTCCGTTTCCACCCTTTCCATAATCCTAGTGCGGGAATCGCCGGGAAGCCGTTGATTATGACTTCCGCACCGCGCACTCGAATTTCGAGCGTGTTGCGTTGTTGCCAGGAAGGATCATTGGCCTGGTACCGCGACGTGAGGAAGTGGATGCGTTGATTCGTTGAGCCGATCCACCGCCGCTGGCTATCGGGCCGATCTCGCTCGTACGGGCCATCGACAAGAATATCGATGGCGGCCAGGAGATCCGCCGTCGCGGGGTCGATTATCGCGGACAACTGTTCCCGGAGATATCCGGTGAAAACCATGACCGACAAGCCCATCGATCGGGCCAGTTTGGCCAGTGCAGACGCACCATCCGCATGCGCGAACGGTTCGCCGCCCAGAAGAGTGATCCCTTCGATGCCGGTTTCTTCCACCGATTTTTTCAATTGTTCGGCAATTTCAGAAAGCGGAACGGAGTGCCCACCTTTGAACGGTAAATACTCCGGGTTGCAGCAACCGGGGCAACGCAGCGGGCACCCCTGGAACCAGAGCGCGAACCGCCGCCCCGGCCCTTCCGCTTCGGTGAATGGAACGATGTTGGCAACTTGGAGGATCACTTCGCTGAACATGGCTGGATTATACCCGCGCCGTGATCCGCACGATGCCCTTCCCGCCTACAAAACCTTCGCAAATAATTTCCCGATCAACGAACTTGCGGATCGTGGCGATGTTGGTGAGCAAGTGATTGGTGACTTCCGACACCGCAAATTCGCTCGATTCATCGCTGAACGCGAGCGGCAACACCACTTGATCGGCAGAGTGCGGATCGACCGGGCAGCCACTATCCCGAAACTCCAACGCTTGTTCCGCCACGATGTCGGCGACGGTTTCAGCGGGTCGGCCACGCTCCGCCAACGCAAAGAACAGCGTCGGCACCGGAGCTTGCCGAAAAATAATTGCGGCCACGGCACCGGGGCCGTTGTCCCATGTTTCTTCGGGAATGTGGCTCTCGATCTCGGCCATTTTCAACTTGTGTTTCAAACGGCGTGCCATCGCTTTGCCCACCGACGCTGGCAGGTCGGCCGTGGCCGCAAAGCCACCGGCGGTGGTCAACTCGGGGCACTTCATCAGATTCAGTCCGCGAACATGGGTCGCGGGTTGAAGCACGGCTTCAATTTCTCCACCGCCACGCGGGTAGAACCCCGCACGGATCATTTGGAGCGTCAACTCGAACCCGAGTTTGGCCAAATAGCCGGCCCAAGTGGTTTCGAGAAAGTGATAACTCGGGGCCGCCATAACATGCGTACCCCCGGTGATGCGCACCGTACTAGGGCCGTTCCCGCGCAGAATCAAAGGTAACGCCACGGTGTGCAGTACGAGGGCCGTGGCCCCGGCCGTATTGATCGGGAAGCGGTAATCGCCGGCTTTCACCGGCGCCGGCTCAAAATGGAGGGTCGTCGAACCGAGCGAGCCACCTTTGAAAATCGCCCCACTGATCTGCGAAGCCGCGCGGACGCAGGCCAAGTGCTGGGCGGCCAGTCCCGGCTTCGAGCGGTTCGCTCGGATGTTGATGAGCTGGAACGATTGGCCCGTGAGCAGCGACAATGCCAGCGCCGAACGCAGGATCTGTCCGCCCCCTTCGCCTTCGCTGCCGTCAATCTGGATCATCGTCGCACCGGTGTCGTGGGGAATCGTCTCCGAGATCAAGAGACGTCGCAGCCTCTCGCAGGTTCGGTCGGTTGCCGTCTTTGCACCGGATGATAACCTTATCTGTTGCGACGATGGCTGACGGCAATCTTTCCCGGATCTTTCCATGAGCGATACCCCGAACCCGACTCCCACCCCGGCACCGGAACAGGCGCCGCGCCCGAACCAAGGCCCACCGCAACCCGGTGGGCCACGTCCGGGAGTCAAACCGTTCCCCCGCTCCGGTGAGGGGCATCGCCCGCCGCGCGAGGAGAAGCCACGTAATGATGGTTCCGCACCGATTGTGCTGGATCGCAAAGACTTCACGCAATCGAAACCGAACAAGCGGCAACTCGATGCCAGCATCGAAGCCGAGATGGAAGCGGCTTTGGCTGGCCTGGACTTCGGGAAACTCGATGAACAGGGTTCCCAAAAACCGGCGGCGCGAACTCCCGGCGGCAAGAAAAAAGGCACCGTCGTGTCGATTCAAGGGGTCGATGTCTTCGTCGATGTTCCCGGTGGACGCGGCCAAGGGCTTTTGCCGCTCGATCAGTTCGAAACGCGGCCCAACATCGGCGACATCGTCGAATTCTCCATCGAACGCTACGATGCGGCCAACGGGCTGGTACTGCTGACCCGCGAAGGGTCTGTGCAGAGCGTGAGTGACTGGTCGAACATCAGCATGAACATGATCGTGCTGGCCAAAGTCACGGGGATGAACAAGAGCAAGTCCGGCATGATGATCGAAGTCTCGGGGGTCAAAGGGTTCTTGCCGCTGAGTCAACTCGACCTTTACCGCGTCGAATCGCCAGAGCAGTTCGTCGGTCAGCAACTCAAAGTGCAAGTGATCGAGCTGGACCGCGAAGAACGGAACTTGATCGTCAGCCGGCGGTCAGTGCAGGAACGCGAACGCGAAGAGAAACGCGAAGTTCTCTGGGCGACCCTGCAAGAAGGACAGACCCGCGTCGGCATCGTCCGCATGATCAAACCGTTCGGAGCGTTCGTCGATCTCGACGGGGCCGACGGCTTGATTCCGATTTCGGAACTGAGTTGGCAACGCATCGGCGACCCGAGCGAGATCGTCCAACTCGGCCAGCGCGTCGAGGTCGTCGTCAAGCGACTCGACCCCGCTACGCGGAGGATTTCTCTGAGTCTCCGTCAACTTCTCGCCAACCCGTGGGACGATTTCGCCCGTACCTGCCGGCCCGGTTCGCGGGTGAATGGCAAAGTGACCCGGCTTGAGGATTTCGGAGCCTTTGTCGAGTTGTCGCCTGGCATCGAAGGCCTGATTCACATTTCGGAACTGAGCACCGAGCGAGTCCGCCGGGTACGCGATGTCGTCACGGAAGGCCAGCAAGTCGAAGTCCAAGTGATGAACGTCGACATGGAAAAGAAGCGGATCGCGCTCTCCCTCAAGACGATCCAAGCCGGGGAAGAAGCAGTGGCCATCGCCGCAACGGAGGCCGAACGGGTCGCCGATGTGGCCATTGCGGCCGAGCGGGCAGCGACACGCTCGACCAACCCTAACCTCCGCGGCGGAATCGGCGACGGCAAACCGCTTTTCGGGGATGCGTAAGCGACGAATGAGTCGTGTTACTCTGGCGAAGGCAAGGGGATTTCGAAAATATGCGCAAACCGACGGCGCTGTGAAAGCGTACTGACTGCAACCTCTCCCGGCGCTTCGACGGGGGATACCCGGATCAGTCGACCTCAGTGACCGACTTCCCCCGAGAAAGCCGCCCGATGTCCCACCCACCGTCATCGAGCTACTTACCGACACCGGAGCCTCAGCCACCTGCCGAACTGGCCCAACTCGTCGATAGTCTTCGGGAAAACGTCGCGGGTGTCTTTCTCGGCAAGCCAGAAGTCATTCGCTACGCCGTGATTGCCCTCCTCGCGGATGGGCACTTACTGCTCGAAGACGTCCCGGGAGTCGGGAAAACACTCCTGGCCAAGGCCCTCGCCAAGAGCCTCGAATGCAAGTTCTCCCGGATCCAATTCACCCCCGATTTGCTGCCCGGCGACTTGCTCGGCACCAACATTTTGAATCAGCGGGAATCGAAATTCGAATTTGCACCCGGCCCGATCTTTTCCCAAGTTGTGGTGGCCGATGAAATCAACCGGGCGACACCCCGGACGCAATCCGCGTTACTAGAAGCGATGAGCGAACGCCAAGTGACCATCGATGGCACCACCCGCCCGCTCGGGCCACCATTCCTCGTGCTGGCCACTCAAAACCCCTATGAATTCGAGGGGACTTATCCCCTTCCCGAGAGTCAGCTCGACCGGTTCATGCTCCGTGTGAAAATCGGCTACCCCGACCGCACGGCCGAACGAGCCATTTTGACGCAGCACCGTCGGGGCGAACCAGTCGATCACCTCAAACCCGTGCTTCGACCCAGCGACATCGTGGCATTACAAATGGTCGTGCGGAACGTCAAAGTCGAACCGCCAGTCGCGGACTATTTGCTCGACCTCGTTGAAGCGAGCCGAGTTCACCCGGAAGTCTCCCTCGGAGCGAGCACACGGGCGGCCCTCGCTTATTATCGAGCGTCGCAGGCTCTCGCGATGCTGTCCGGTCGACAGTACGTCACCCCCGACGACGTCAAGTTTTTAGCCGTGCCCGTGCTGGCTCACCGCATGATGACGAAAGCCTGGGATCAAGGTGGTCGCAACGACACAGAAGCCATCGTGAACGAGATCGTCGCTAAAACCAAAGTGCCCGTGTAATGGCTAATCCATCGGGCATAACCAACGGTCGACCGTCAAGCCGCACGGGCTTCCATGGGAGTTCGACATTTGTTTGGTGGATTCTGGTCACCGTCATCGTTGGCGTCGTCGGGTGGATGAAAACCATCAACGTCCTCCTGCTCGTTTCGTACACGTCGGCCGCGTTATTGGGCATCAATGCGTTTCTGGCCCATCGGATGACCCGTCGTATTTCTGCACGGCGGCTCCAGCATGCCCCTGCATTCGCCGGGGAAGAGGTGAATCTCCACTTCGAGATTCAGAATTCAGTCGGTCGCACGAAGTCTCTGAGTGTCCACGAGTTGGCCGCACCCGATATCGCCGCCGTGTGGTACTTGCCCCATTTCCTGGGGGGGACCTTGGTCGACGCCGCAACCAAGATCACGTTCGCCAATCGCGGCCGGCACCTGCTCCCACCGCTCCTCGCCCGATCCGGCTATCCCTTCGGGTTGTTGTCGTTTCAACGAATCTTGACCGAGGGCGGTGAGCAATTGGTGCTCCCGCCACTCGGCACGGTGAATGCCCGATTGATGAAGCGATTCCTCATCCGAGCCGGGCACGGCGACGATCGCACACGCCGACCGCCGGCGCGGTACACCCCCAGCGATGGTGATGTCCGCGGAGTGCGGCCGCACCGCCAAGGCGACGGCGTGCGCGACATCCACTGGAAGACCTCGGCGCGGCGCGGCAAGTGGATGGTGCGCGAGTACGATCAAACCGCACCGCTCGACCTCATCATCCTCGTCGATCCTTGGGTGCCCAGCAGCCCGACGGATCGCGCCTCCCAACGCAGACTGGAATGGGCGTTATCGTTGGCGATGACTGCGGCTTGGGCCTGGGTTCATGAAGAGCGTCCCGGATCGATCACCCTCGTCGTTTTCGAGGAGACGGCCACCGTGAAGACCGGCCCGGGAACACCCCTCTTCGTGCGCGAAGGGTTCTGCAAACTCGCGGGTGTCGTCGGTACACCGAATGTGTCGGTTGCGGCGACTTACGGAATCCAAGCGATCCGTAACAAAGCCGCACGACTACTGATTAGTACGCGACCTTACAGTCCGGTGGCCGGGGCAATCCGTTCGGCTGGACTTTCGCTCGCCGTGGTCGACCCAAGATCCCCGGCCAAATGGTTCGTGCTACCCGCCGCCGTCGCGTTGCCCGCAGAAACCGGAAAGTGAAACAATACATGACGGCCCCAACTCCACTCAGCTTACCGTTTCGGATCAGCACCTACTCCACGCTTTTGGTGGCCTGTGTGAGTTTGGGGTATTCGGAATACGACCTCGTTCCCGAGTCGATTGTGTTCACTGCGGTCGTGGTCGTGTCGTTGATGGTGTCGTTTTTCCTAGAAGGGCGAGTTTCGCTCGGTCTGGGCAAAGCCAATTTACTCGGTCTGATCATCGGGATTATTGCGGTCGGGTGGCTCGCGGTGAAGCTCACGCGGCCTAGCAACTCGGTGCTATCGAACCTCTCGTGGCCCGCCAATTTGCTGCCCTACATGGGTCCGCTAGTGATGATTCTGATCCCGGCGAAGCTCTTCCGGCCCAAACATGTCGGCGACTGGTGGACGATGCAAGGCATCGGACTCGCCACCGTGGTGCTCGCGTCGTCGATGACCGATGATCCATTCTTCTTGGTACTCGTCGCTTTGTACGCGCTCGGTGCCGTCTGGAGCCTCACCCTCTTCTTTTCGAACCGCTCGGCGGGTGCGATTCCCGGACTACCTGGTCACCAAGAAGTTCGACCGCAACTCGCGGGCGTTTCGGCACCGATCGACAGCGAACGGGGGATGTGGAAACGCGCACTCTTTTGGCTCGCGACGGCCGGTCTCGTGGCATTCCCGATCTTCTTCCTGAGTCCGCGTTCGAGCGGCGAACGCTGGGCGTTCACCAAGAATCGAATTGAAACGGGTTACAATCCCGAAAATACCCACGATATGAGTAAAATCGGGGATCTGGAAACCAATGCCGAAGTCGCGTTTGAAGTCCGGGCGACCAACCGCGACGGTTCCAGAAAAACGGACTTCGATCCCAACCAATTTTGGCGTGGCGCTTCCTACTCCGATTATGAAGTCGGAAACTGGATCCGCAAAGCGTACAGTTCTGGGCACGGAACTCGATTCCGCGTGGCGTTGCCGCCGGAAGAGTACAGCGCGCCGGATCTGGGTCGTGGCGAGTACGATCTGGAATTCCAGGGCAGCGACAAAGTCGCCGGGCCGGTGCTCTCGTCGCCAATCAATTGGGTGGAAGGTCAGCAAGCTCCGGTCTCGTCTGTGAAGAACGGAATGCGATCGGGCTGGTCGGCGTTTTACGACGGTTCGTTCTTGTACCCAAAACTTTCGAGCCGAACCCGGTTTATTTACACCCAGCGGGCGCGACCGGCGGACGAGCCGGGACTCGGATCCGCGATGGAAGCACTCGCCCCGTTCGAATCGAGTCAAATGGATCCGGAACGTGCGACCCTCACCCGCATGCGCATCCCCAAGATCCGCGAGTGGGCCATCGAATTACTCAAACGGTGCGTTTCCTCCGGCAAATTGCCCCAAGCCGTTCTCAGCGATGCTGACCTCCGTGCTGGCTATGCCGTGTCGCCAGAACACTTCGAAGCGGTGGCCCGAGTCTTCCAAGACTACTTCTTGAACTCGGGCGATTACAGCTACACAATGAAACTGCGTCGGTTCGACAAAAACATTGACCCAATTGAAGACTTTCTGGTGAATGCTAAGGCGGGGCACTGCGAGCGTTTCGCAGCCGGCCTGGCCCTTTCTCTGCGAGCACTGGGTATTCCGGCCCAATTCGTGGTCGGCTTCAAAGGCTACGACTCGCGTGACGACTCCAAAATCTTGATCCGCCAAGAACACGCGCACGCTTGGGTCGAGGTATTGATTCCCAGAACCGCTCTGGATAACTTCCATTTCAAGAATCCGGAAAACGCCAAGTCCAACCTCGTTTGGCATTGGCTCAGTTTGGATCCGACCCCCGGTACATTCGCTTCAACGCCGAGCAACGGGAACTGGTTCGACGAAGCGCGCCAAAAAGGGGTTTCCTTCGTGACCGATTTCATCATCGGTTACAATCCGGCGAAGCGGGAGTTGGCGGTCGAAACTGTCAAAGCCAAGATCGTCGAGTGGTCGCTCTACTTCGGCGGCGGCTGCGTCCTGATTGGCACCGCCATATGGATGCGCCGTCGGTGGCGCCGGCGCACTTCTCCGACGGTGTTTCACGCGGAGTCCGAACTCGTTTGGTATCAGAAATATCTGGCCGTGCTGAAACAGTCTGGGTATTTGCCACGCTTCGGGCAGACCCCCAAAGAGTTCGCGGACATCGTTGCGGCCCGGTTGCGTTCGACCCCGGTCGCGGAGGTTCCCGCCTTTGTGACTTCCAAACTCTACCGCGTTCGCTACGCTGGCTCAGCACTGACACCGGCCGAAGAATCCGAGGTGATCGCCGCCATCGTTTCCCTCGAAGCGGCCTTGCGCGGTTGATTCGGCCCCACCGAGACGAGCCATGATTGCTTCCCAATTGACTCCCCGCTCGCGTTTGCTTCTCGGGCCCGGCCCTTGCGATGCCCACCCGCGCGTGCTCACCGCGATGACGACTCCACTGTTGGGCCATCTGGATCCGCAGTTTCTGGAGATCATGACCGAAACGCAGTCGATGATGCGCGAAGTGTTCGGTACGAGCAATCGGCTCACGTTCCCGATTTCGGCGACGGGTATGGCGGGGATGGAAACCTGCTTGGTCAACCTCCTCGAACCGGACGATACCGTCGTGGTCTGCGCGAAGGGGTTTTTCGGCGCCCGCATGATCGACGTGGCCGAGCGAACCGGTGCCCGCGTGATCGCCCTGCATCAACCTTGGGGCCAGGCGTTCGATCTGAATCACCTGCGCGACGTGCTGAAGCGCGAACGCCCCAAGGCGTTTGGCATCGTCCAAGCGGAAACCTCGACCGGTGTCCATCAATCGTTGGAAGGCTTGGGTGAACTGTGCCACGAATTGGGCACGTTGTTAATTGTCGACTGCGTCACCTCGCTCGGCTGCACACCGTTGAAAGTGGACGAACTCAAAATCGATGCCGCGTTCAGTTGCTCACAAAAAGGCCTCGGCTGCCCACCCGGACTTTCGCCTTTGACATTCAGCGACCGTGCCGTTGCGGCTCTCAAAGCGCGCAAATCCAAAGTGCGCAGTTGGTACCTCGACCTCACCATGATTGAAAGCTATTGGGGTGGCGATCGTTCGTACCATCACACGGCTCCGATCAGCATGATCTACGCCCTGCGAGAAGGCTTACGAATCGTTCTCGAAGAGGGTTTGGAAGCCCGTTGGGCCCGCCATCACCGCAATCACGTGGCCCTCAAAGCTGGACTCGAGGCGCTCGGCTTGAACTACATTGCGGCTCCGGGCTGCCAGCTCCCGCAATTGAACGCCGTGCACATTCCAGCGGGAATCGAAGATATTCCCAACCGCAAACGCATGCTCACCGATTTCGACATTGAAATCGGTGGCGGGTTGGGCGATTTCAAAGGCAAAGCCTGGCGAATTGGTCTGATGGGTTACAACAGCAAGCCGAGCAGTGTCTTCCAAGTTCTCGCGGCGCTAGAAACCGTGTTGCGCGGTGCCGGTTTGAAAATCGCCGCAGGTTCTGGAGTGGCCGCCGCCGAAGGGGCCTATGGGAATTAGTTACTTTCCGACAGCACCCTCCGTTGGAAAGTGACTTCCAGCCCAGAAAGCAACCAACTTTCTGGAAAGGCTAGGCCACCAAAGAGTTTACGACGACGGTGCAAAAGGCATCCCGCGAATAATGCACAGAGAGTGGCCGGATAACAGCTTCTCAGGCAGAGTGCTTCAATCAGCTTACCTGCCACAATTCCTGAGATCACTTCCGACGTTTACAACTCCGGTAAAATGGGTTAGCTTCCCGACCAATCGCCTACAAATGAATATTCCGATGTTGTTGGTCACGGAGATTCGTAACTTAGGGTAATGAGGGGGCTTACAACTGTGATCAGTCTCGTGTTCCCGACTTACAATCCTGGCCCGGCCGTCGAACGCACCTGGGAATCGGTCCGCGATTTCATGGCGGTGCGACCCGACCCCTGGGAAATTCTCTTCGTGTGCGATGGTTGCACCGACGGGACACCCGAACGGCTGGAAGTCCTGCGACGCGAGGCGAATGACCCCCGACTGCGAGTCGTCAGTTACCAGCAAAACCGTGGCAAAGGCCACGCCGTGCGTGTCGGTCTCCTCGCGGCGACTGGCACCGTCCGCGTTTTCACCGACGTCGATCTCGCCTATTCCTACGACGACATTGCCCGACTGGCGGACGAACTCCAACGCGGGGCGCAATTGGCCGTTGGCAGCCGGGATCACCCCGATAGCCTGGTGCGTGTGGCTGTGCGCCACTTAGCCTACATCGCCAAGAGACGGCGCCAGAGCCGCGTATTTGGGTGGATTGTTCGCCGGCTGCTGCCGCTGACGATCAACGATACACAAGCCGGATTGAAGGGGATGACTGCCGAGGTTGCCGAGCGGGTGTTACCCAATTTGACCTGCGATGGCTTCGGATTCGACTGCGAATTGCTGACGGCGTGCGCCCGTTACGAAATTCCGATCACGGAAGTACCGGTCTGCGTCCGATACGATGATGCGGCCAGCAGCACCGGCGGGTTGAAGACAATCGTGACCATGCTGCGTGAACTTTGGCGGATTCGTCGGCGTTGGCCAAAGTCCGGCTTTCCAGACGCGGCGGTGGTGGCGGAGCGTGTTTCCGAGTCGCAAGCGGCATAATCTCCCTGGGGTCTCCGTGGCTGTTCCTCGAACTCTGCTCGTGACCGCCGATGACTTCGGCATCGGCCCGAACACCAGTCGGGGCATTCTCGATCTGGCCCAACGCGGCGTCGTCACCTCCACAGTTCTTCTCGTCAATTCCCCTTACGCGGCCGAGGGAGTTGCCGAATGGCGGACACAAGGTTGCCCGGTCGAACTCGGCTGGCACCCCTGTTTAACGCTCGACGCCCCGATCCTGCCGGCCAAACAAGTTCCTTCGCTCGTCGGTGTCGATGGCCGATTCTTACCGCTCGGTTCGTTTCTCAAGCGGATGGTTCGCGGTCGCATTGCATCCGCAGAAATCGAAGCCGAGTTTCGCGCCCAATTGCAGCGCTATCTCGAACTCGTTGGCGAGCCGCCGGCCAACGTCAACGCCCACCATCACGTCCACATTTTTGGCCCGGTCGGCCGGGCGTTGCGCCATGTGCTGCGTGA
>JAYSYJ010000216.1:0-12333 GCA_043727675.1 Fimbriiglobus sp. | reverse complement strand
GATATCCGTTGTCAACCGGATTGTTCGAAAAAAGTAAAACAGGTCTGGTTTTAGCAATGGCTCGACGATCCGGGTGGGAAATAGGCACGAAAAAAGCCATCCCGATTCCGGGATGGCTTCCTGTTCTAAAAATCCAATTCCATCACTCGCAGCACGGCACGCAGACCGGTACGCAACGTGTCACCGGGCGGCAGACAGTGTAGGCTTGCATTTCGCAAACCGTCGTCGGCACCATGCGTGTTTCTTGGGTCGGCTCCATCCGACAGACGGTGCGATTCACATACCGAACGTGCTGCTCTTGAACGGTGTGCGTGGTGCAATACCTGACCACCCGTTGCTGTTGTTCTTGAACAATTCGGCAGGTGCGAATCGGAATCTGGCGGACGTGCTCTTCGGGCACATATTCCACGGTGCGACGCATTTCCGTACGCACGTGATCCTGGCGTTCTGTACGGCATGTCGTGTACGGAATGTTTTGCACGTAGGTTTCCGGCACCATCGAACAGACTCGCCGAGTGACATAACGCGTGTGCGTTTCAGGCACGATCCGACACGTGGTGTAAGGAATCTGCACGGTGCGAGTTTCGGGAACGTAGCTGACACTCCGACGGGGAACGAGCCGGGTGTGCGTTTCTGGCACCATTCGGCAGGTCGTGTACGGAATCTGTCGCACGTGAACTTCTGGCACGGTGTAGCAGCGATGCCGGGTGATCAAGTGAGTCTGCTGGCGGGTTTCCATTCGGCAGGTGGTGTACGGAACTTGGACGACGCGCTCTTCCGGAATGCGTTGAACGACGGTGCGGGTGACCATGCGGGTTTGCACTTCGGGAACCACCCGGCAGACCGTGTAATTCTGGGCCACCGTTTCGGTGTAGGCCACCGTGCGGCACACAGGAACTTGCACTTGTTCGCACACTTGCCGGCTGACGCAATGGGTCTCGGTGATCGTCCGGCACTCCGTCCGCGGCACAAAGATTTTCTTGCAAACGGTGTGGCCGGGGCACTGCACTTGTTCGCAGACCAGTTGACCGGGGCAGTAGTGGGTACTGCAAGTATTCGGGTCGAATGCACACGTTCCGGGCAACCGGATGGAGCGTGTCACCACTGGGCCGGGAACAAATTCGGCGATGGTTTGGTACTCGCCAACCTGAACCTGGACTACCCGTTCGGTGGTCACCGGTTCGACGACCGTTCGCGTCCGGGATTGAGTTTGCATCTCCGTTTCGGTGCGGTAGCGGGTCACCGGGTGATAGCTCGTGTGCGTTTCCGGCACGGTGCGATACGTCGTGTAGTTCACCGGCTCTTGGTACGTTTGTGTCTCGTTGCGGTACGTCATGTAACGCTGCTCGCGGACTTGCTGTTCGTAAACCGGGTGCACGGTTGTGGTCGTGACTGGCTCGGTGTAAGGCTCCACCACCCGGCGGTAGCTGGTGTGCTGCACTTCGCGGACATGCTGTTCGTATACGGGGCGATTCACCACATATTGCACCGATTCGGTGTAATCTTGCACCACCGGGCGATTCACGGTGTAGCACTGCTCGCGGACATGCTGCTCCACAATTTGCCGGTTGATCGTGTACTGCACCGGCTCGGTGTATTCCTGAACCACGGGGCGATTCACCGTGCGCTGCACTTGGCGTACGTGCTGTTCCACCACGTTGCGGAACGTGCTGTAGGGTATCTGAATCGGAAATTCCCGTACCACCGGGCGGTTGACGGTGTATCGCTGTTCTTGGCACGATGTTTCATAGACCGGGCGGTTGATCACGTAGTTTTGCAGGGCTTGGTGCTGTTCGACGACGTTCCGGTTGGTGGTGTAGGGCACCGCATCGGTGACGGTGTCGTACACAGTGCGTTGGCCGGTGAACGTCTGTGGCAGGTAGACCGTCCGCGATACCGGACGGTACTGCACTTCGGTTTGGTACTCGGTCACCGTGCGGTACGACACGAGCGGGGCGAGTTGAACCGGAGCGCACTGTTCTTGCGTGACGCAGGCCACCGGATAGCGGCAGAAACCGCAATGGGCCGCTTGGCTTTCCAGGGCAGTCGCACCGGCGACCAGCATGCTCAGCAACGAAACATTCCGAAACAGAGTGTTCATTCCTTGTCTCCCCCGCCTGTGATGAATCCTGGTGCATCCGTGGCCGAATCAGGCAACCTCGACTGCTAGTGCCGTTAGTTTGCGCTCAATCGGGGTGGATACCAATTCAATCCGACCCAGAACCCCCGGATTGCAAAGTCGGATGTCCGCCCCTTCTGCGCACCCGTTGCAAAAGCGCAATAGAGCGGAATCGATTCCCGTTGAACAATCCGAGCAATCCGGTTCGAATTGGGCATGTCAGATAATGTCGGCGCCAACGGATTCCACACCGATGCCGTTACCAGTCGTGCGAGGTGATTCCCGGTTTCTCCCATGTCTTGAAGGGGCATAATCATGCGATGGATTTCTAAGGCTCGGTTATTGGCCGCGCTGGCGATCGGTGCCGGATCGTACGGTCTCATGGCGATGAACGCCGCAGAGCCGGACAAGGGCAAGGCGGCGTTGAAAGAGTCGGCCCCGGCGGATGAAACGGCCGTGCGAGCACTGTTGAGGGTGACGCCGAAGTTCGATGCCGATCAAGTCACCGTCAAAGAACTGTTCAAGATTCTTTCGAAGGAACATGGCCTGACGGTGCGGCTCGACTTGGCCGCTTTCAAGCGGTTCCCGCACTTCTGCGGTGACGCGGCCGGTGCGGCGATGTTGTCGACCGATTCTGAAACCGTCTTGATCGCTCACCGCGCCGAAGCGGCCATCGAAGAATCGATAAAAATGTACGATGTGAAAATCCGCCTGAGCATTGTCGCCGGGATGACGCTTTCGGACGTGTTGACCGACCTGTGCGCCCAACTTCCCGGCAAATGCACCTACCGGATTCGCCACAATCAAGTGCTCATCGGGCCGGCGTTCCTCCCCCCGGTCGTTCCCGGTGCCAACAACAACAATAGCGGTGAAGTGTATGCGCCGCTGCTTCCCGCGTCCGTCATTCTCGAACAATTGTTCGGCGAAGCGGTCTCGGTCGCCATCGATGATAAACCGCTGACCGAGGCCATCCGAGAACTTCGCAAACTCACCGGTGCGAACATCGTGCTCGACATCCGCATGAAAGAACAAGCGAAAGCGCACGTCTCGGGCACATTCGATTCCGTCCGCTTGCTCACCGTCTTGGAACTGTTGACCGACATGGGCGACTTGAAAGTGGTCTCGAACAACAACGTGTTCTACATCACGGATGCCGCGAACGCCGAAACGATGCAGCGGCGAGTCCACCGCGATTTGTTCGGGACCCCACCGATGCCGACAGTGCCATTCGCACCGATGCCCGAGGTGAAGAAGTAACCGGTTGCCCGCACCCGGACGCCATACAATTGCGCCATGCCATTGTTGCGTTATTTCATGATCCGGGCGGCCCGGTTGGCCGTGGTGCCGTTGCAGCGTAAGCTCCAGCGGTTCTTGACGAGCTGCGACGATCCCGCTGCGGTTCAGTCGGAATTGCTGACGCGGATCATCACGCGGCAATCCACGACAGCGTTCGGCCGCGATCACGGCTTCGCCGACATTCGCACCGTGGCCGACTATCGTCGGCAAGTGCCAGTCGCTCCGTACGAGCGGTTGGCACCATACATCGAGCGAATGAAACTCGGCGAAACGGATGCGTTGATCGCCGATGATCGCGTGTTGCAATTCGCCCTCACCAGTGGCACCACCGCAGCGCGGAAGTTCATCCCCATCACTCGGCGCTATCTGCGCGACTATCGCCGGAGTTGGACATACTGGGGAATCCAGGCCTATCGCGATCATCGCGATCGCGTGTTGGGTTTAAGGCCCATCGTGCAGATGGTCGGCGACCCGGATGAGTTCCGCACCGAAGCGGGCATCCCCTGCGGGAATCTTTCCGGTTTCACGGCACTCGCCCAGCGCCGCATCGCCCGTCGGCAGTATGCAATCCCGCCAATCTGCGGGAAGCTCACCGACCCGTTGGCGAAGTATTACTTGGCATTGCGGCTCAGTCTCGGCACTCCCGTGGCCATGTTCCTGGCGGCGAATCCGAGCACTCTCGTGACGTTGGGTAGGACACTCGACAATCACAAGGAATCGCTGCTGCGCGATCTGCACGATGGTACCCTCGATCCGAGCTTGGCCATCCCCGCCGACATCCGCTCGGCCCTCCAAGCGAAGTTGAAACCAAAACCCGCGGCGGCGCGGGCGCTGTCGGCCATTGCTGAAAAGACCGGTATCCTGAGACCGATGGACGTTTGGCATCCCGGTACGATCCTGATTGGCACCTGGACGGGTGGCAGCATGGGGCCGTACTTGAAGCAGGTGCCCCAGTTCTTCGGCGACGCCCCGATCCGCGATCTCGGCCTGCTCGCCAGCGAAGGGCGCTTCACGATCCCGCTGGCCAACGGCACGCCGTCGGGCGTGCTCGACATCGCCTCGCACTTCTATGAATTCATCCCCGAAGCGGAGATTGACTCGGCGAATCCCGTCGTCCTCGGTGCCCACGAACTGGAACTCGGCGGTTCGTACTTTCTGATTCCCACGACGACCGCCGGGCTCTACCGTTATCACATTTCCGACCTCGTTCGCGTGACGGGGTTCCTCGGTCGCACACCTATGGTCGAGTTCCTCGGCAAGGGGAATCGCTTCGCCAACATGACCGGCGAGAAGCTATCGGAACACCACGTCACCCAGGCGATGGCGGCACTCGGCTGGGCCGTGGGCGCCTACACCGTGGCCCCGGTCTGGGACGAGACGCAGCCGCACTACGCGATTCTTTTGGAGGAGTCGGAAGACCGCACACCGTTTCCGGCCCTCGACGCAGCACTCGCGGAGGTGAACATCGAATACGCCGCGAAGCGTCAGAGCGGTCGGCTCGGCCCGATCCGCGTGGCCCTGTTGCCGGAGGGCACTTGGGCGGCTTGGGATCGCGCGCGATTGGCGAAGAGCGGCGGTTCGGCGGAGCAGTACAAGCGGCCCTGCTTGCAGGGGGATTTGAAGTTCGCGGACGGGATGCCGGTAATGGAATGGGTGAATTCACTCGTGCGAACTTGAAATGTTACCAGAAGTTTTTTGTGGGTTGTTACACTAATCTTCTGGACACACTTCACGCGTGTGGTTACTCAGCGCTCAATACACTTCAACTTACAGCTGACATGTGCCAGTGCCGGAGAGGAGGGGTAAATGACGACATTCGATTTGGTGGAAGTTCGCGGTTTCGCCGCCGATCTCGATAGCCGCATGAAGCGATGCGATAACGGCGAAGGTATGGAATGCGCCGACTTGGATGGTGCGCTCCGACATTACGCGTTACTTTGCAAAGAACTCCGCGAAAGCGTTCGCCAATGGGGGCGGGCCGTATTCGCTGGTCGAGCCGCGTACGATCCCGAGGTCGAGCGTGTTTGGTGGGACGAATGCACCCGCTTGTACTCTGGTGCCCTGAAGATGCTGGACTACAGCATTCCTCTTGAGTTGCCATGCTATATCCTCGACGGCCAGGACGTTCTCAAGTCCGCACTTTGGGATTTGGATCAACTGCTCGCAGGTTGGGTGACCCCCAAACTGGCAGTGGGCCCTTCGGCCCGACAGGGGTTGGAGTTGACACCGCACGCCGCATTAGAAGCACATCGGCGGATTTCGGCTTTGTCGCCCCTTCCTTCCAATTGGCGACCCGCCGACCGGAGCGAGGATGGAAAAGCCTACTTGATACTGGCGAAGCGGATCGGCATCGCACCCAGCTGACTGCAGTCGGCCGCACGCGTTCCATAACTTAGCAATGTCACAGCTCGATCCCCGCTTTACCCCTTCCGCGTCCGACTCCTTCGCGCTAATTTCGGGGGGGCGTTTGCCGCGGGCACGGCTTCGGCCAAGGCCGCGAGTTGCTGGCGCTTCTCGATCTCCCCCGCCATTTCCAAGAACCGCGATTGGCTCCGCAACACCGGCTGACCTTCCACGGGGCGCACCCGAACGTACGTTCCGTCGGATTGCAGCAAGCGAGCCTTGCCGGTGTCGGCGACGCTCAGTTTCAAAATGTCGTCGATGAGGCGGGCTTTCAAATCGGGCTGCTCGATGGGGAACGCCACTTCGACGCGCCGGGTCAAGTTGCGGTCCATCCAGTCGGCACTGCCGATGAACACTTCGGGGTGACCGTCGTTCTCGAAGTAGAAGATGCGACTGTGTTCGAGGAAGCGATCCACCACCGAAATCACACGGATGTTCTCGCTAATCCCAGGTAAGCCGGGCCGCAACGAACAGATACCTCGGCAGACAATGTCGATCTTCACACCCGCTTGGCTCGCCTTATACAGGGACTTCACCACCGTCGGTTCCAGCAGCCCGTTGAGTTTCACCGTGATCTTCGATTTTTTACCCGCGCGCTCGTTCGCCGCTTCGCGGTCGATCTTTTCGAGCATCACTTGCAACATCTTGTTGGGGGCGAGAATGAGTTTTCGCATCGGTGGCGACGCGGTCGACGCGGTGAGGTGATTGAACAGCAGGGTCACATCTTCGGCGAAATCCGGGTTGGCCGTGAAGAAGCCGATGTCGGTGTAGAGACGGGCCGTTTGCGGGTTGTAGTTGCCGGTGCCGAGGTGGACGTACCGTCGCAGGGTGTTGTCTTCATCGCGTCGCACCACCAGCGCGACCTTGCAGTGGGTTTTGAGACCGACGAACCCGAAGACGACGTGAACGCCGGCTTTTTCCAGCTCTTTCGCCCAGAGGATGTTGCGTTCCTCGTCGAGGCGGGCCTTCAGTTCGATCACCGCGGTGACTTGTTTGCCCCGGTCGGCGGCGCGTTGCAACGCCCGCACCACGGGGCTATCGCTGCTGGTGCGGTAGAGCGTCTGTTTGATGGCGAGGACGCGGTCGTCGTCGGCGGCCGCTTCCACGAAATCGACGACGTGCTTGAACGATTCGTACGGATGGTGAACCAGAATGTCTTTCGTGCGGATGGCCGTCCACGGGTTCGGCGCTTGGGTGAAGTCGCGCAGTTGCACGGGCACGAATGCCGGGTCGCGGAGTTCCGTGAAGCCCGGCAACGCGTGGATTTGGAACAACCCGGTCGGATCGAGCATCCCCGGCACCCGCGTGACATCTTCGGTACCGAGGTCGAGTGCCGCCATCAAGAATTGCTCGATCTCGGGGGCGGCTCCACCCTCAATTTCGAGCCGCACGGCGTGTCCACGGCGGCGCTGCTTGACGTTCTCTTCGATTGCCCGCAGCAGATCCTCGACGTCTTCATCGAGTTCGAATTCGCTGTCGCGCGTCACCCGAAACGCGACCACGTGCTCGATGGCGGTGCCCGGGAATAAGTCGCCTAAGTGCAAGCGGATCGCTTCTTCGAGCGGGGTGAATGCCGCCGTACGCGCGTCGGTGGTCGCCAGTTGCACCAACCGCGGCAGCACGCCCGGCACTTGCACCAAGCCGAACCACGGCTCCGGTTCGCTCGGCTTACGAAGCACCACCGCGAGGTTCAGCGATTTGTTCAACAAGTGCGGGAACGGGTGAGACGGATCGGCGGCCAACGGCGTCAATACCGGGAAAATCTGCTCGCGGAACAGGTCGCGCAGGTGCTCCAAATCGGCGGCCGTCAACTCTTTGCCGTACTTGACGATGATCCCGCGATCCCGGAGCGCCGGCAGAACCTCCGTATTCAAGCACCGGTATTGGGCGGCCACGAGTTCCGCGACGGCCTCGTTGATTTTATGGAGCTGCTCGATGGGGGGCATCTTGTCGGCGCCGGAACCGGTCGTGAGATCAGCCGTGACTTTTTGGTGCAGCCCGCCGACGCGCACCATGAAGAATTCGTCGAGGTTGCTACTGAAAATCGCCAGGAATTTCAGACGTTCGAGCAATGGCACGGTCGGATCGAGCGCTTCATCTAACACGCGTCGATTGAATTCCAGCCAGCTCAATTCGCGGTTGAAATACAGTTCGGGATTATCGAGGTCAGACGGATTGGGGGCCGGGTTCATGATCGCTTTCAAGCGGCGCGAGACAACCCATCTGTATATTGGATTGAGCACAAAATGAATAGGGATTCGCCTCGGCCATGACACTGCTCGGCCCGCTTTTCTGGTACGAACTGATGCGGTTGCCGCGGCGGCGGCAGATGCACCTCTGGCGGATGCTCTACGCCGGCTCGCTGTTGCTCGGCCTCGTGTCTGTCTATCTGAGTACGTACCGCGGGATGCAACCGCTCGACGCGCTGATCAACCCCGGCCCGCTCGATCTCGCCGGCAACGCCGCCTTCGCGGAATCGTTCTTGATGATCTTCCTCGCCTTGCAGCAAATCGCGGTGATTGTTCTCACCCCGCTTTACACGGCGGGCAGCATCGCCGAGGAAAAAGAGCACCGCACCTTCGACTTCTTGTTATCGTCGCCGCTGCCGCACTACCAAATTCTGCTGGGCAAACTGTTCTCCCGGCTCATCTTCGTCGGCAGCATTCTCGCGGTCGGTTTGCCGGTGCTGATGCTGACGTTCCTCTTCGGCGGCATCGACTTCGAGCACCTCCTCGCGGGCTTCACCGTCAGTGCGATCACCGCGATCTTTTTAGGATGCGTGGGGATCGTGTTCGGCTGCGTCAAGAAGAACCTGCGCGAAGCATTGCCGGGAATCGCGCTGGTGCTGTTGATCCCGGCGATCATCGGACTATTCGGAATCTGTTTCCCACCCCTCTCGTCGCTCTCCCCCATCACCGTGTTTATTTCCTTCTTCCAGATGTGGGTGACTGGCGATCCGGCCAAGGACATGACCTGGTCGCTGGTTTGGATGTTCGCGGCATTGCATCTGACCCCGTCGGTGCCGCTCTTTTTCTCCGCCAAGCAGGCAATGGGGGAAAAGGCTCACCCGGAATGGAAGATGGTTATCCCCATTCCGATGGTCGACGCGGAACTGGTCATCCGTGAACTCCGCCGGACTTATCAGGTGCCCCCGCTCGGTTTCCACGAAGATCCGCTCGTCTGGAAAGAGGCTAGATTCCACGTCCCTTGGCTCTCGCCGCAACGCGGCTGCTTGTCTCATATCTTCCTCTCCATTCTGGGGGGCTTCGGTATGATCGGCTTCTTCACGATCTTCGCGATCCTGGCGTCCGACTTGGCCGAGGGCCGGGCGATCAACCGGACGACGAACGCCATGGTGTTCGTTACTTTCTTGCCGGCGGTGAGCCTCTGGCCGGCGTTACTCGGGGTGCGGGTGGCGACTTCCCTCGGCCGGGAACGATCTGGCCAAACCTTGCTGACACTCTTAACGCTCCCCTCGGAACGCATCGAACTTTTGAAAGCCATCGCGTACGCCATTCTCCACCGCGACCGCTGGTGGATCGGGATTTGCGGTGGAATTCTTGCTCTCGGAGTCGTCTCGGGTGGTGTCGGCTTCCTGATTGCCGGCGCCGTGATGGTGCTGTCCGCCGGTTGCGCCGTGTGGGCCGTCGCCTTCGGCATCTGGCTCTCGGTACAACTGGAGGCGCCAACGCGTGCGAGCATGATCTTTCTGAGTATCTGGAGCGGATTGCTGCTCGCCCCGTGGTTCGCGGTGGCGTTTGTCGGCCCGAAGTACCGCGAGATGGTTCAATTGATCTGCCCACCCAAAGCGATGATCGGGCTGCTCAGCTTTGAAAATCGCGAGTCTACAACCGACTGGTTGACTCTGTGGGTGACGTTGATGACGAGCGGCGGCCTGATGCTGTTGGCCGCGGGGTTCGCCTGGCACGCCGTGCGGACATTCAACCGGGAAGGGCGGAATTGACAGAGGATTCTCATCCGTTTGGGCGTGGGGTCAGCGGTGCACCGAACCAGCACCGTCTCTATACTGTCTACCTCGAAGTTGTTTCTGTCCCCGGAGCCGAGCTGATGGCCGAGAAGATCACCCCGCGTCTTGAGAACTACCCGAAGTGGTACTTGAACATCATCCAAGAAGCGGGCCTCGCGGATAACTCCGATGTGCGTGGGTGCATGGTCATCAAGCCCAACGGCTACGCTATTTGGGAGAATATGCAGCGTGGCCTCGACCGCATGTTCAAAGAGACCGGGCACGTCAACGCTTACTTCCCGCTGTTCATTCCCATGAGCTACCTCGCCAAGGAAGAGGAGATGGCCGAGGGGTTCGCCAAGGAGTGTGCGGTCGTCACGCATTACCGGTTGAAAGCCGAGAAAGGCCAGCCACTGAAGGTCGATCCGACGGCGGAACTCGAGGAGCCGCTCATCGTGCGGCCGACCTCCGAGACGATCATCTGGAAGAGCTACAAGAGTTGGATCCAAAGCTACCGCGATCTCCCGCTGCTCATCAACCAGTGGGCCAACGTGGTGCGTTGGGAGATGCGCACCCGGCTGTTCCTGCGCACCGCCGAGTTCCTCTGGCAAGAGGGGCACACGGCCCACGCCACAGCTGCCGAAGCCGAAGCCGAGACGATGCAGATGGTGAAGGTGTACGCGAAGTTCGCCGAAGAGTTCATGGCGGTGCCGGTGCTGGTGGGGCCGAAGACGGAGGGGCAGAAGTTCCCCGGCGCACTCTACACCCTCTGCATCGAAGCGATGATGCAAGATGGCAAAGCGTTGCAAGCGGGCACCTCGCACTTCCTCGGTCAGAACTTCGCCAAGGCGTTCGATGTGATGTTCACCACGTCCGACAACAAGAAAGAGTATGCCTGGGCCACGAGTTGGGGGGTGAGCACTCGGCTCATCGGCGGCCTCATCATGACGCATTCCGACGATCAAGGTCTAGTCGTCCCGCCCCGTTTGGCCGCCACGCAGGTCGTCATTTGTCCGCTTGGTAAAACGGAAGCCGACCGGGCACCGGCGCTCGCCGCGGCGCAGAAACTCGCCGAGGAATTGCGGGCCTTGCCACGCGAAGAATTCTTCGGCTACGAACCGATCGGCGTGCAGATCGACAACGACTTGAAGACGTCCCCCGGCTACCGTTTCGCCCGGCACGAAGTGCGCGGTGTGCCGATCCGCGTCGAAGTCGGCCCGCGCGATATGGAAAAAGAGATCCCGACCTGCATGATCGCCCGCCGCGATTACCTGTACCAGATGGAGTTGGAGCCGGAGCAGAACCACCAGAAGAAGAACGAGGAACCCCTCGCCACCACGGCCGCGTTCATCGTTCGGGCGCTCAAAGACATGCAACGGGTTCTCTTCGAGCGGGCCAAGAAGTACCGCGATGCCCGCACGGTGACGGCGAACACGCTCGAAGAATTCGCGGCGCTCTTCCCCGTGAAGGGTGGCGACAAAGACGACGAAGAGACCGATTTGAACAAGCTCAAGTTCGTCTACGCCCATTGGGATGGCACCCGCGAAACCGAAGAGCTGGTGCAGAAAAAGTACAAGGCGACGATCCGCTGTCTGCCGTTCGATGGGCCGGTGGAACCGGGAACGTGCCTGTTCACCGGGCAACCGTCCGCACGAACGGTATTGTTCGCCCGGGCCTATTGAAGCGGAGTTTCCGATGGCCAAGCCGCTGTTCCTCGCCAGCAATTCCCTCGGTCGCCGCGAGCTGATGAAGCTCCACGGCTACCGCTTCGAGGTGCGGCCTTCGAACGTCCCCGAGCCGACCGAAGCCCGACTCGGGAGTATCGAGCATTACGTCGCGGAACTGGCTTGGCTGAAGGCGCAGGCGATTGCGGCGACGATGCACGACGGCATCATCATCGCGGCCGACACGGTCGGTTGGCAGCACGGGAAAGTGGTCGGTAAGCCGGACGATGCCGACCACGCTCGGCGAATCATTCGGGCCTTGTCGGGCAACACCCATGAACTCTGGACGGGGGTCTGCCTTTGGGTTCGCCCCGAAGGTTGGCAGGTCACGTGGCAGGAACTCAGCCGCGTGCAGATGAAAGCTCTGACCGACGACGAAATTGAAACTTACATCGCCACGCGAAAGTGGGAAGGATGCAGCGGGGCCTACGCCATCGAGTTCCCGCACGATCCGATCATGACCGTCGTCGAAGGGAGTGTCAGCAACGTCATCGGTTTACCGATGGAGTCGCTGGACAAAGCCCTGAAGTGGCTTGAAACACTTTAAGACAGGTATCCTGCCAGTTCTCAGCTCAGTCCCGCAGCGCCGCACTCAGCAGTTGCACCTTCACAGCCACGTTCGCCAATACCAACTCGCGCTCGGCGGGGGTCGTCGCCTTCGCCAATTCTTTCACCAACGCACTGCCGACAATCACGCCGTCGGCATGGTCGCGGAGCATCCGCACGTGCTCCGGCTGACTCACGCCGAAGCCGACGCAGAGGGGTAAGGTGGTCGCGTGGCGTAACCGCGTCAGCAACTCCAAGATTTCCGGCGAGATGACGGC
>JAYSYJ010000215.1:0-12429 GCA_043727675.1 Fimbriiglobus sp. | reverse complement strand
CGACGATCAGTAGATCGGGGACGATCCCGGCATTCAAAAGACGGTGCAAGTACACCAAGTGCGTGATCGGCCCGCTGCTCGGGGTTCCAAAGTTGAAGGCGCGAACACCGGGGCACTCTTCTTCGACTTGCCCAGCTTGGAAGCCCAACAGGGTTCGGGATGTCCCGAGCATTAACACCAGCGGTTGGTCAGAAGGGCGGGTCGTCAGTTTGGCGAACTTGTCTCCAAATGGTGGGTCTTTGCGTTTCGGATTTTGCTCGGCATAGAAGCCGAAACCGAGTTGCAGTGCGAACAGGGTGACCAGGCCGAAAACGATTGCGGAGCGACTTCGAGTCGCCCGCGTCGAGCGAACGGTGGCGGTTCCGCACCCTTTCGGAGCAATCGTTCGACGGCGAAGAGTCGGTGCGAGAACGTCCACGCGGCCCCCGCCTAGAAGGTGAAGTAAATGAACGTCTTGCCCGAGAGCGGGGCCAGCAACATGGCGAATGTGACACAAGTCGCGTAGCCCAGCCCCATCGCCATCGGCGGTGCTTTCGCCCAGATGCGTTGCCAGACGCCTTGTTTGACGAGCACATGGCACGCCAGCACGAACAGCGCGGTGTACCAGAGGCTGCGGTTATTCAAGTCGAGCGGCTTGCCACTACTGTGGACGAACATCCGATCCAGCACCCGCCAGGCACCGGCGATATCCGGACGGAAGAAGATCCAGGCGAAGCTGATCGTGGCAAACGTAGTCGAGATTCTAAGCATGGTGCCCAACGTCGATTCCAACGCCGCCGTGAGCTTCGGTTTAAACTGGCACCAGGCTTGGAACTGGCGATGCCCGATTAACAGTGCCCCGTGCAAAACGCCCCAGACCACGTAACTCCAACTGGCACCGTGCCAGAGGCCACCGAGAGCCATCGTGAGCATTAAATTCCGATTGGTCGCCCAGCTCGACCCGCGATTGCCACCGAGTGGAATGTAAACGTAATCACGCAGCCAGGAACTCAGACTGATGTGCCAGCGTTTCCAGAATTCGCCGACGTTCGCCGACAAATACGGCATGTCGAAGTTCTTGTTCAACCGAAAGCCGAGGAGGTGCGCCAGGCCAATGGCCATGTCCGAGTAGCCCGAGAAATCCGCGTAGATCCGCAGAGAGTAGGCCAGCACCGCGAGCCAGATCGATGCGGTGCTGTAGTCGCCGGGGTTTTGCAACGGGCCGTCGCTGAAGGTAGCCATCCGGTCGGCAATGGCGAGTTTCTTGAAGACACCCATCAAGAAAAATTGCACGCCGACTTGCACTCGCACCCAGTTCCAGCGTTTGATGCGCCGGGTCTGCTTCAAGAAGTCGCCGGCGCGGACAATGGGCCCGGCCACCAAATGCGGGAAAAAAAGGATGAACAGCAGGAAGTACGGCAGGCTGGTTTCCGTTTTGATTTTGCGGCGATAGACATCGACGGCATAGCTGATGGCCTCGAAGGTGTAAAACGAAATCCCGAATGGAATCAGGATGTTCAGCGTGTCGAACGAACCGGGCACCCCCGCGGATTCGAAGAGACTGTTCAGCGAGCCGAGGAAGAAATTCTTGTACTTGAAGTACGCCAGAATACCGAGGTTCATGCCGATGCTACTAAACAGCAAGAGACGCCGACCGCGCGGGTTCGTGGTGCGATTCATCCACCGAGCCAGGGTGTAATCGACGAGTGTGGTGCCCGCGATCAGGAACGCCAGTTCGGCACTCCACGCCGCGTAGAAGTGGAAACTGGCGAGCACCAACCACCAGACGCGACAACTATTACGACGACGCGGGATCACCCAATAAACGCCGGCAACAATGGCGAAGAAGATCAGGAACGGCTGCGTTTGGAAGAACGGTGCCGGCAGCAGCTCGTGGAGCCAGCGAAAATACGCGAAGTCCGATTCGCCCGTTGCGAACACCATGAAAGTGCGTCCGTGCTGCTGAAATCGGTGATCCGTCACCGAGGGAAAAAGCGATGTTACCGCGTTTCAAAAATCGGCGTCAAGCCGAAGGGGGTTTGCGAAAAGAGGATTTCCTTGCGTTTGAAAGATCCCCTCATTAATCTAGGTATGTGAGTCGTCCCCTTACCGATAGGAATTCGCCGCCCATGAGCCGCACGGAATCGATACTGGCCAACGAATATTTTCAGGTGAAATGGCACTCGGATGTGGCGATTATCATCCCGTCGCCGGAAGTAGAACAGCTACCCGAGAGCCTCATGCAGCCGGCGGCGCAGATGCTTCTGGCCCCGATGAAGGACGATCCACCCATGCACTTGATTGTGGATCTCACGGGGGTGCGCTACTTCGGCTCGGCGTTCATCACATTTTTGCTGCGCTGCCATTTGTTGGCCAAAAAGCAAGGGAGCGAATTGGCCATCGCCGGGGTGAATAGCCGCATCCGCGAGCTGCTGCGGACGACCGCCCTGGACACGATTTGGGCGTTGTACGAAACCCGCCAAGAGGCGTTGATCGGCCTGAGCGGATCGGATTGATCGCCAAGAAAGTCGAGAAAATCGCCAACAGCCCCGCCAAATTGGCGGGGCTGTCCTATTTTTCCAAGTGGATTTCGAGAAACTCGCCGGTATTTGCCTCATTTGCGGTAGAGTTTCCCCAGTGTCGGTGAAAGATGGAAGTACGAATACGTATCTTTCCGACGGAACGGAGGAGACCACCAATTGCAGGCCCCGAATTTCGGAGGACGCGATGGCTTCTCGAATCTTGGAAAGATCACCTGTCGATTCCGTGGATCGCAGCTACCAACATCTCGATCAATGCCGACGCATTCGCGTTGGCCCCGCTTTGACGCTCGTCTTCGAAAATCGGCAAACACTCTGGTTCCGCATGCAAGAATTGGCTGGGTGCACTCGGCACGCCGGTGCGGAGGTTCGCCGATTGCACGATTGGTACAGTCGATTGATGCCGTCGGAAGATCGCTTGCTCGCGGCAGTCAGTTTCGGGATGCCGGGCCGACGGCCCATTTTGAATTTGGAGAATTTGCGCGAACTCGTGGCCGAGAGCCAGTTGCTGCTCTGTTCAGCGGACGGTTACGAAATCGAAGCGACTTTACTGCCCGAACGTGTGCGTGATCGCCTACTCGGGTTGGTCGGCTGGATCGAGTTTCCTTTCACAGTAGAAGATCGCAATGCGCTGGAAACGCCCCATCGGGTTTGGCGGCTGGCGATTGAGTCCCAAGACTATCACCATCAATCCGAGCCACTTTCGCAATCGATGTTGCGCAGTCTACTGACGGATTTGGGCGTTGGCGTCTAGTTGCCCTACAATTCGAGTGTCCGCATCTGCAAAGGGGCTTCACTATGCTTGGCACTTCAATTGCACAATCCATTCGCACGGCTCGTTCCCGCCTGATTCGACAGTCGTTTATGAATTTCCTTGGCACCAGTTGGGCAATTGCACTCATTTGCGTGCTCGGCTGGTTCGTCGCCCAACCGATGCTGCTCGAGCAACCTCCCGATTCTCTGCGTTGGATCGTGTTGGCGGTTGCGTTGGCCATCGGGCTGATCGTCGCGATTGTGCGGACGCGTTTGACGGCACCCTCGAACGAACGCGTAGCACTCGAGATCGACCATCGTTTTGAATTGCGTGAACGAGTCACCTCGGCGTGGTCGTTGACAAGCGAATTGCGGACGAGCCCCGCCGGGCAAGCGGTCTACGCCGATGCCGAACGCAAACTGGCACCGCTGAAAGTGTCTGAAAAGTTCCCCGTGACACCCCCCCGACGATGGCTTGGCATCCCCTTGATGGCTTTGGCGCTCGCCGCGGTGGTCTTCTGGTGGAACCCGCAAGCGTTGGGTTTGACGACGACCGACGAGTCACCGGTGACCTCGAAGACTCTGGAGCAAACTGTTGCCGCGCAATCGGCGACGAAAAAGAAAGCCGCCGCTGCGAAATCGGTAGCAGAGAGCGCGCCGGAACGGTTGAACAAGGGCAAAGGGTTGAAGGATCTCGAAGAAGAATTAGCGAAAGCACACGACAAGTTCGACAAAGACCCTTTCGAAGATTCCCCCGAACGCCAGCGCGAAAAAGCCGCAGAACTGGCCCAGCTTGAAAATAAGACACAAAAGTTCGTCGAGCAGAAAGTGGATCAGCTCCAGGAATTGCAGGAGCAATTTCAAAAGCTCGACAACTTGAACAAGGACAAAGATTTCGAGGACGGCCCAGCCAAGGACTTCAACGATGCCCTCAGCAAAGGGGATTTGAAGAAAGCCAAAGAAGAAGTCGATGAACTGAAAAAGAAGGCCAAGGACAAGAAGCTCGACGAGAAGGATCAAGAGAAGCTCGGCCGGCAACTCGACAAAATCAAGAAGGAGCTGGAACGGCTCGATCGAGACAAGAAGAAGGAAAAAGAGGACGAGAAAAAAGAGCGCGACGAGAAGAAGAAGGAACTGGAAAAGGAGATCGAGAAGGCCAAGAAGGAAAACAAGGACGCGTCGCAGTTGGAACGGGAACGAGAAAAGATCGAGAAGCAAGAACGTCAAGAGCGTGAATCGGGGAACCAACTGCAAGACTTGGCCGAGAAACTCGGGGGTGCCCAGAAAGGGCTTGAAGAACAAGATTTGGAAAAGGTGGCCCAAGAACTCGAAGAGGCAGGCAAGCAACTCGAAAAGATCGAAGGGGATGTGCAGGACTTCCAAGAGGCGGAATCGCAACTGCAAAAATTGAAAGAGGAACGCCGCGAAGCCGCGAACCAAGGGGAACGCACGAAGAGCCAATCCGGAGAAAAAGCGGACGCAGGAGAAGGGACGGAACCGGGCCAAAAGAAGAAAACGGTTGGCGGTAGCGGTGGAATCGGGGCGGGTCAGCGGCCGATCCACGACGACGCGAAGACGAATTCGCAGGAGGAAAAGCTCCGGGCGCCGTTTGATCCCAACGGCAAAAAATCGTTCGCCGGTTCGACACGTGGCCCCGCATTCACCAAGAAAACAGAAGCGGAACTCGGCAAAGAAATCCAACAGCGTGCCCAAGAGGCACCGGCCGGGGCCGATGCCCAGCGGCTCCCTCGCGATGCCCGCGATTCCGTTAAAGAGTACTTCGAAAAACTCGGTGGCACCGGCGAGAAGAAGTAAGCCGCGAACCTTCCTGAAGCCTGCGGTGTCTGTGGAATAGTGTTGCGGAGAGTTTTCGGGCTTGAAGGAATGGTGTTCGGCGCCTAACCTTTCACTTCGTGCGAGACGCGTGCCTGCGTAGCTCAGTTGGTAGAGCAACGGTTTTGTAAACCGTAGGTCGTGAGTTCGATTCTCACCGCTGGCTTTCCCCGAGTGGGGAGGACAGTGCTGGCTGGTATCAGTCGGTTTTGTGCGAAAACGGGTAAGTGGCAGAGTGGTCAATTGCACCAGACTGTAAATCTGGCCTCTTCGGAGTCCGGGGGTTCAAATCCCTCCTTACCCAATCAGGAGAAATGCGGTATTCGGAGTGCGGAATTCGGAACAGAAGAAGCGTTGATCGTTTCCTTCTTGAACTCCGTATTCCAAATTCCGCATTCCGCACTCTCAACCGCGGGAGTAGCTCAACGGTAGAGCACTTGCCTTCCAAGCAAGATGTTGTGGGTTCAAATCCCATCTCCCGCTCTGGCCATCCGCTCGACTCGGTTGTATCAAGACAGTGGACTTGTGATGGTCGCTAGTGATTCTGACGATTCTGCTGCTGTAGCTCAGTTGGTAGAGCACTTCATTGGTAATGAAGAGGTCGTGGGTTCAATTCCCACTAGCAGCTCTCCGGAGTGAAGGGTTCTGTAAGTTCAGTTCACAACACTCCACTCCGGCCACGTCGCCGCGCCTCTCTCCAAGTAGGGCGGACGTACGACGTCCGGGCGTATTCCCTGCAACCTGGAGTTTCCAGCGGAGATTGAGATGGCGAAGGGCGAATTCAAGCGGACTAAACCACACCTGAACGTCGGCACCATTGGTCATATCGACCACGGCAAGTCGACCCTCACCGCTGCGCTCGTCGCACGCCAAGGGCACAAGTTCGGCGGCGAAGTCAAAAGCTACTCAGAAATCACCAAAGGCGGAACTGTTCGCGATGCTAACAAGACCGTCACCATCGCCGTGTCGCACGTCGAATATGAAACGAACGCTCGCCACTACGCCCACATCGACTGCCCCGGGCACGCCGACTTCATCAAGAATATGATCACCGGCGCCGCCCAAATGGACGGGGCGATCCTCGTGGTGGCCGCCAACGACGGTCCGATGCCACAGACCCGCGAACACGTGCTCTTGGCCCGCCAAGTGGGCGTGCCGAAGGTCGTGGTGTACATGAACAAGTGCGACACCGTCGACGATCCGGAATTGCTCGAACTCGTGGAACTCGAAATCCGCGAACTGCTCAATAAGTACGACTTCCCGGGCGACGACACGCCGATCATCCGCGGTCAGTCGAAAGATGCCCTCGAAAACCCGAAGACCGACGGCCCGGGTTCGAAGTCGATCGACGAACTCGTCGACGCCCTCGACAATTACATCCCGATTCCGGAACGGGCGGAAGACAAGCCGTTCTTGATGTCGATTGAAGACGTGTTCAGCATCAAGGGTCGGGGTACTGTGGCCACGGGCCGTGTGGAACGGGGTACGGCCAAAGTCGGTGACGAAGTGGAAATCATCGGTCTCCGCAAAGACGTCGTGAAGACGATCCTCACCGGAATCGAGATGTTCCAGAAGACACTCGACAAAGCCATTGCCGGCGACAACGTCGGGGCACTGCTCCGGGGTATCGACCGCGACGGCATCGAACGGGGCCAAGTGCTGGCCAAGCCGGGCAGCATCAAGCCGCGTTCAAAGTTCGAAGCCAACATCTATGTGCTCAGCAAAGACGAAGGTGGTCGCCACACCCCGTTCTTCAGTGGTTACCAGCCGCAGTTTTACTTCCGCACCACGGACGTGACTGGTAAGATCACGTTGCCAGAAGGCGTGGAAATGTGCATGCCCGGCGACAACGTCAAAGTCGTCGTGACCTTGATGGACGGCATGCCCGTCGCCATGGACGAAGGTCTCCGCTTCGCGATCCGCGAAGGTGGCCGCACGGTCGGCTCGGGCGTGGTGACGAAGATTCTCGAAGACGATCCCGCTCCGGCCAAGAAGTAATTTTGACTTCGGATTTGGGATCGCGGATTTCGGATTTCAAGAGTGGTCAAGCCATCTTCGAATTCGAAATCCGCGATCCCAATTCCGAAATGGTTTGGCGAGGTCGGTTCCGCGAACCGTCCGATAGTTCTGACCGGACGATGCCCAATAGGTGCGTAGCTCAACTGGTAGAGCAGCGGTCTCCAAAACCGCAGGTTTCAGGTTCGATTCCTGACGCACCTGCTCGAAGCTCAGAAATCCTTAACTTTTCGTCGTTTGGATGCGTCCCGCACTCGTGCGGGTCCGAAAGGGCCGGGTATGTCGACTGCGGTTCAACCCACTACCACTCCACCGGTTCGAGTCAACTCGTCGCACACGAGCTTGGTCATCGCCAGCGTCTACGGAGCTCTCGTCGTTCTCGGCGGCTTGGTGATTGCCGGCTACGTGGTTCCGTTGCTCTGGCAACAATACGCCGCACCGGTCACCAGCCAACTCCCGGGTTTTTTGAGTTTGTCGCTGCGGCTGATCGTTCAAATCCTCGCGGCGGGTGTCGTCATTTACGCGGGCACACGGTTGGCTGGGAATAACCCACCCCGCGGTATTCGCGGCGGGATTTTTCTGGTGATCTCGATGATCATCGGGATCTTCTTCATCGTCCGGGCTTTCAATTTCCAACTGGCCGACCTGGCGTACGGAACACCGGTTTCGTTGGCCGTCTTGGGTGTGTTAGCGTTCGGTGCGTTCAGGGTGCTGATGTCGCCTTGGGCCGAAGCGAAAATGCACGCCATCGAGGAACAGGGCTGGTTTCACACGAACAGTTTTAAAGCAACGCAAGGGTTGAGAGTCCGCCGGTACACTTTGGTCGGTGTGCTGATCGTCGGTTTGACAGGCGCTTGGAGTCTGTATCACCACATCGCACTCGGCACCGGCGACTTGATGCTCCGCATGCCGTTTTACGACAAAGCCATCGCGCTATTATCTTCCAAAGAAGTGACCGTTCCGCTGCTGATCGCCCTCCTCACGGGCTGGTTCGCCTGGCGTCTCGTGAACGTCCCGACGTTCGCCGACTTTTTGATCGCGACCGAAGCCGAAATGAACAAGGTGTCGTGGTCGACCCGCAAGCGGTTGTTCCAAGACACGATCGTGGTGCTGGTCACGGTGGTGATTCTCACTTCGTTCCTCTTGATTGTGGATCTCTTTTGGGGTTGGTTGCTCAGCCGGACATTTATCGGCGTGTTGCCGTCCAAAGCGGCCGAAGTCCAGAAGCAAGGCCCTGGTGACTCGCTGAATTGGTAATCGCCCCGTTCCGAGATTAGACCGTTCCTCGAATTGCAGATCACCATGCCAGCCGAAACCGCCGAAGTCGAAGAACCGATTCACGAGACCACAACCGACGAGGTGGACGACACTCCGCCCCCGATACCCGTTGAAGTGAATCTCAAGCGTTGGTATGTGGTGAAGGTGGCCAGCGGACGCGAAGAGTCGATCAAAGCCGCCATCGAGCGCAAGGTGAAGATCGAAGCGATGGAACCGTTCTTCGGTCAAATCGTCATCCCCGTCGAAAAAGTACGGATGATCAAGAAGGTCAAAGAGACGAAGAACGGCGAGAAGATCACCAAAGAAAAGCCCTACATCAAAGAGACCAAGAAGTTCCCCGGCTACCTCATGGCCGAGGTGGAATTCAACGCCGAGATTCTGACGCTGTTCCGCGATGTCAACGGCGTCGGCGACTTCGTCGGAGCGACCGGGCCCGGCAAACCGCCACCGCCGATGGGTGAACTCGACGTCCAGCGGATGCTGTTTGGCATGCTGCCCGGCGACGACAAAAACGCGGCGATCAAATCGACCGTGGTCAAACTGGACTTCGAGAAGGGCGACAAAGTTCGCATCCGCGACGGGGCCTTTGCCAACTACGAAGGCGAAGTGAAATCGATCAGCGACCCGAAGGACAGCGGCGAAGCGCCGAAAGTCATCGTCGAAGTGCAAGTGCTCGGTCGGCCGGTGCCCATCGAGATGGAATATTTCCAAGTCGACAAGATTTAGTACGTAATCTTTCGGAGCGCCCTATCCGTTCGGCGGCCAAAGCCTATATTCTAATATTCAATGATTCTCTCCGGCTGTCCGGAGAGAATTCGTTTTGAAGTCATACCCAGCGCAACGCCCGGCAAGTTCCACTTGCGTTTGATCGATAAGGTGTAGTTATGGCCAAACAAGTAACCGCGTTCGTCAAGCTCCAATGCCCAGGTGGTACGGCCACCCCCGCCCCGCCCGTCGGCCCGGCCTTGGGCCAACACGGCGTGAATATCGGCATGTTTGTTAAGCAGTTCAATGACCGCACCAACGCCCCCGAAACAAAAGGTTTGATGCTGCCGGTGATCATCACCGTGTACAGCGATCGCAGCTTCGAATTCAAAATCAAGTCGCCACCCGCCGCGATTTTGCTGAAGCTCGCTGCGAAGATCCCACCCGAAAAGAAAAAGGGTGGCGACGTCATTCCGGCCGAAGCCAAGAAGACCGGAAAGTACAAAGGTTTTACAGTCACCAAGAAGCAGCTCCACGATATCGCTGCCAAGAAGATCAACGACTTGAACGCCCGTGATGTCGATCATGCGGCCAAAATTATCGCCGGTACGGCCCGCAGCATGGGCTTGACCATCGTCGATTGAGTTTCGTTTTTTCCCGACGATCGTTTCGATTGTCTCCCGCACCACCCGCTTTTGTGCGGGTGGGAGGGCTGGCTCCACTCCGGTGGAACGCCGCCCGCCAACAGGAGTGAGTATGGCAGACGAGAAAGAGACCGCGGCCGTTGTGCCGGCGGTAGCAGCACAGAAAACCGAGGCTATCAAGCCGGCGGCCGGTGCGAAGTCGGAGCTGGCCGAAGCTCCGAAAAAGAAGAAGAAGCCAGGCGTGGCACCACGCCGTGGTAAAAAGCTACGCAACATGCTTCGCAACGTCGAGAAGAAGGTTGCCGACGCTGGCACATTGCCCGTCAAGCAGGCCGTCGCGTTGCTCAAGCAGCTCAAACGGGCGAAGTTCGACGAAACGGTCGAAATCCACATCAACCTCGGCATCGACCCGACCCAATCCGACCAAACGGTTCGCGGAACTGTTGCACTCCCGCACGGGATCGGCAAAGCGGTTCGCGTCGCGGTGTTCTGCCAAGGTGACAACGTTGCCAAGGCGAAAGCAGCCGGGGCCGATTTCGCGGGCGGTTCGGATCTCGTCGAAAAAGTCCAGAAGGAAAACTTCCTCGACTTCGACGTGGCCATCTGCACACAAGACATGATGCCGCAAGTGTCCCGTCTCGGGAAAGTGCTCGGGCCGCGGGGCCTGATGCCCACCCCGAAAGCGGGCACCGTGGTGACGATGACCGGCGACCTCGCCGGGGTCGTCCGAGAATTCAAAGCGGGTAAGGTGGAATACCGTTCGGACAAGACCGGCCAAATTCACGCGGGTGTTGGCAAGATGTCGTTCGACGAAACCAAGCTCGTCGAGAATGTCTTCGCATTCGTCGAAGCGGTGCGTGGTGCCAAGCCTTCCGGTGTCAAAGGCAATTACATCAACGGCTTGGTTCTGTCGGCAACGATGTCGCCCGGTCTCCCGATCATCGCGTAATTCTCCCTTCCATCGTACATCTCCGCCCGGTTCGACCGGGCGGTTCAGCTGGGGTTCATTCTCATGAGCAAGGCAGTCAAGCAACTGGAGCTGGACGACCTACGAGCCACCTTCAAGGACGTGAAGGACTACGTGCTGTTGGAACCGGTCAAAGTCGATTCCGCCACGGAATACGAGTTCCGCAAGAAGCTCCGCGGCAACAAGATCCGCGTGAAACTCGTCAAGAACAGCTACGCCCGCAAGATCTTCACCGAATTGGGGCTCAACCTCCAAGACACTTGCTGGACGGGGCCGACCATGCTCTGTTGGGGTGCGGACAGTGTGAAGTCGCTGGCGAACAGCGTCGACACCGCCGTGAAAGAGTCACGGAAGGATCCGAAAGCACCGGACAAATACAAAGTCAAAGGCGCCATCGCCGACGGCCACGTCACCACGCTCGACATCGCCAAGACGATGCCGACCCGCTTGGAGGCGATCGCCGATGTGCTGGGTGCGATCCTCGGGCCAGGGGCCACGCTCGCCGCAGCGATCACCGGACCCGGTGCGACGGTGGTGAATTTGATCACGGCGATCGAAGAGAAAGCCAAAGAAGGGGCAGCGCCCGCCGAAACCGAACCGGCACCTGCCGCTTAACTAACCGAACTGAAAGGCCATTCGGGTCTGTTGCCCGAATGGTGATCTTCCCACAGCTATTACGCTACCGCCGGCCCGCTTCAACCGGCACTAACTTTTGAAAGGTTTTTCCATGGCTTCCGTTGCAGAATTGGCCGACTCCCTCGTCAAGTTGACCCTCCTCGAGGCAGTCGAACTCAAGAATCTCCTCAAAGAAAAAGGGATTGAACCAGCCGCCGGCGGCGGTGGCATGATGATGGCGGCTGGCCCGGCAGCACCGGCTGCGAAAGTCGAAGAGCCGACGGAATTCAACGTCATTCTCGACAGCTTCGATCCGGCTAAGAAGATCAACGTCATCAAGGTGGTTCGCGAATTGACCGGTCAAGGCTTGGCCGAAGCCAAGGCGACGGTCGAAGGCGCCCCGAAAACGATCAAGGAAAATGCCGACAAGAAGACGGCTGACGATGTCAAGAAGAAACTGGACGAAGCGGGTGGCAAAGCCAGCATCAAACCGGTTTAATTGGCGAATTGCAAAAATAACTCGAAAAACCCGGGGTCAACCTATTGACCCCGGGTTTTCTTTTGTTATTTTTATAGATGGTGCACAGTTAATAGGTTCTTGCGGTTGACAACATGCGGTAATCGCGTTTGCGAGTACCACTTTGCCTCCGAAACGCTACGCCGTGGTGACAATGCGCCCTGTCCATTCGTTTGGGTTGGCTTTTTTGAAACTGTCTTGTTTTCGAGCTGGGCTTACCCGGCAAGTTTTTGTGCGCCTGTATCGAACGCGGTTCGTGGGGGGTGACCCAATAGGGTGCCAACCACCGACTGCCATACCTGCTCCGCCATCCACCCACAATCAATAACGATCCGCGTCTCCCTTCGCAAGCCCCGTTGCCACGAAATTGCAACGTGAGGGTTTTGTGAAGTGTCGCCATCGTTTTTGGGAAGGATCGACACTGTGACTATTCCTGCCGTCCGAATTATCAACCCGACCGTCGAGCGACGCTTCGATCGGTATGGCGATGCATCTCCTGTGCCGCCACTGACCGACATTCAGACGCGGTCGTATGATCGCTTCCTGCAACTGTTGGTTCCGCACGACAAACGCACACCGACC
>JAYSYJ010000214.1:0-12541 GCA_043727675.1 Fimbriiglobus sp. | reverse complement strand
CACCTACTTCGGAACGAGGGAGAGAATCGATTTCCTAAAGGTACTTTACAAATACCCGCACTGGTTCGGTCGGCAAGATGGGAACGACTTTTCCGACCGGTTCGCAGAGTGTAATGGTTTCGCACGGCTCCGCAAGTTGTTTCTCACGGGCGCTTCCCTAGTGTTGTCCTACTGGATCATCGCCCGCGTTGCGGGAACCTTTCGGACTCCAGTTGAATGGCCAAGCACATTTTTGTCACCGGTGGCGTTGTCAGTTCCCTCGGGAAAGGACTGACCTCCGCCTCCATCGGGTTGCTGCTGGAACGGCGCGGTTTGAAAGTCCGGATGCAGAAATTCGACCCGTACATCAACGTCGATCCGGGGACGATGTCGCCGTACCAACACGGTGAAGTGTACGTGCTCGACGACGGCGCCGAGACCGACCTCGACCTGGGGCATTACGAGCGCTTCACCAACGCCCCACTCGACCGCGACTGCAACTACACCACCGGCAAAATCTATCTGTCGATCATCGAGAAAGAGCGGCGCGGCGATTACCGCGGCAAGACCGTGCAGGTCATCCCGCACGTCACCGATGAGATCAAAGCGTGCATCCGCAAGCTGGCACTCCCCGATGTCGATGTGGTCATCACCGAGATCGGCGGCACCGTCGGCGACATCGAAGGGATGCCGTATTTCGAAGCGATCCGTCAATTCGCACTCGATGTCGGCAAGGCGAACTGCCTGTTCATCCACCTCACGCTGGTGCCCTATTTGAAAGCGGCCGGGGAGCTGAAAACAAAGCCGACCCAACACAGCGTGCGCGAACTCCGCGAAATCGGCATCCAACCGGATGTGCTGATCTGCCGCACGGAACGGGAGATCCCGTCCGAGGATATCGACAAGATCGCGCTGATGTGCAATCTCGAACGCCGGGCCGTGATCGAAGAAATCGACCGCGAGTTCAGCATCTATGAAGTGCCGCTGAGTTTGAAGGGACACAAACTCGACGAGTTGATCGTGGAGCGGCTGAACCTCAAGGACGCCCAAGCGCTGCAGATGCGCGATTGGGTCGTCATGGTCGAACGGCTCAAGTCGCTTATCCTGGAACCGAATCCGGCGCGAACGGTGACGATTGCGGTGGTCGGCAAGTACGTCAAACACCGCGATGCCTACAAATCGGTGTACGAATCGCTCGATCATGCCGGGATTGCGCACAACGTCAAAATCAACCTCGAGCGGATCGAATCGGAATCGATCGAAGAAGAGGGCGCGGCCAAATTGTTGGCCGAAGCGGATGGCATCCTCGTCCCCGGCGGCTTCGACAAGCGCGGCATCAACGGCAAGGTGGATGCCATCCGATTCGCCCGCGAAGGGAACGTCCCGTTCTTCGGCATCTGCCTCGGATTGCAGTGCGCGACCATCGAGTATGCCCGCAACGTGCTCGGCCTCACCGATGCGAATTCGACCGAGTTCGACCCGACCACCCCGCACCCGGTCGTGGCCTTGCTCGACGCTCAACGCAAGGTCACCCACATCGGCGGCACCATGCGACTCGGAGCCTTCCCCTGCACTCTCACGGACGGGTCGCACGCGGCGATCGCGTACAATTCGTTGACGGTCAGCGAACGGCACCGGCACCGGTACGAAGTGAACAACGAATACCGCGAGCAGTTGGTGAAGGCTGGCTTCGCCATCACCGGCACCAGCCCCGATGGCGTCTTGGTGGAAGTGATCGAACTGCCGAACCACCCGTGGTTTTTAGCCGTGCAGTGCCACCCCGAGTTCAAGTCGAAACCGACCGCCGCGCACCCGCTGTTCCGAGATTTCATCGGCGCGGCCTTCGCACGCAAGCAAGCAAGCGAAAAGTTGAAGGCAGATTGAAAGGATGTGGCAAATCTTTCGGGCGGTCTGATCTCGAGGATTTCGTCCCTGAAAGGGCCTTTCCATCAGCCCAGGTCGGAGCCGGCGTCGCCGGCGGAGGCCTGGGAACCCCGTACCGGAAAACGGAGTCCGTCCTCAAGGGACGGTTCGGAGCAGTCCTTTGAACCGCCCTTTCAGGGCGTCTCCATTTTACGAATCGCAGTACCCAGGCCTCCGGTCGCTACGCGACCTTCGACCTGGGCTGATGGAAAGGCCCTTTCAGGGACGAAATCGACCACCAGAAGGAATTGTCAGACCCGATTAAAGTCCAAATCCGGTTTTTGATTGCCGGGGTGGGTCGTTTGGAGTCCAATACCGGGATTGTCGTACCCTCCCTCGAAAGGTTTTACCATGGGTCTCTGGGACAAACTCTCTCGCGAATTCATCGACATCATCGAGTGGACGGAGCCATCGCAGAACGAAATCCTCGCGTACCGCTTCCCGCGTTCCGACAACGAAATCAAAAACGGGGCGAAGTTGATCGTCCGCGAAGGTCAATCCGCAGTCTTCGTGAAAGAGGGCCAACTCGCCGACGTGATGAAACCGGGGTTTCACACCCTCGATACGAACAACATGCCGATCCTGTCCAAAATTCTCGGTTGGAAATACGGCTTCGAATCGCCGTTCAAGTGCGAGGTTTACTTCGTCTCCACACGGCAATGGACGGATCAAAAATGGGGCACTCAGAACCCCGTGATGATGCGCGATCCGGAGTTCGGCCCCGTCCGAATTCGGGCCTTCGGCACCTACGCCTTCCGGGTGATCGATCCCGGGACGTTCATCAAGGAACTGGTCTCGACCGACCCGAGTTTCGAAGTGTTCGAGATCGCCAATCAGCTCCGCAATACCATCGTGTCGCGATTCGTCGACACCGTGCCACGCTTGCAGATCCCGCTGCTCGACATCGTCGGCAACTACGACCGCCTCAGTAAAATGGCTCTCGAAAAGATTTCGCCCGACCTCGCCGGGATGGGCTTGGGACTGACGCAATTTTTGGTCGAGAATATTTCCCTGCCGCCGGAAGTCGAAGCGGCTCTCGACAAGCGTTCGTCGATGAGCGTGCTCGGCAACCTCGATCAGTACACGAAATTCCAATCGGCCGAAGCGATCCGCGATGCGGCAAAAAATCCGGGTGGCGCTGCCGGAGCGGGCATCGGTCTGGGTGCGGGAATCGCACTCGGCAACCAAATGGCCGGTGCCATGGTCGGCGGAGCCGGCGCCAACCCCGTGACTTCCACCGCCATGCCACCGCCGCTCCCGTTGCAGGTAACCTACTACGCCGCACTCGGTGGCCAACAAGCCGGCCCGTTCGACTTGGCCACACTGGGCGGCAAGATTCGCAGCGGCGAAATCACGAAGGCCACACTGCTCTGGAAAGGGGGCATGGCAAACTGGACGGCCGCAGACACCATTGCCGATATCGCCCCACTCTTTGCAGCCGTGCCACCGCCGTTGCCGCATTGAGAAAATGATGACAATCGAGGAGGATCATAATGACCACACTGCTCGAAGACGCACCGCCAAAGACGCGCGACACCGTGCCGAGTCCATACCACTGGACGTTGGCGAAATTTCACCGTTTGGCGGATTCGGGTCTCTTCAACGATCGCAAAGTCATGATGATCGACGGGGAGATTCTCGAAATGCCGGTCGACAATCCTCCGCACGTCACCGGTGTCTCGCTCGCCGTCCAACTGTTGCAACGCATTTTCGGCGACGGGTTCTACGTCCGCAATCAAGCGGGCCTGCCCTTGAAGCTCGATACCGACCCGGCCCCCGATGTCGTCGTCGTACTCGGTTCGATCCGCGACTACGCCAAAGTGCATCCGTCACCCGATCTCATTCGATTGATCGTGGAAGTTTCCGATTCGACGCTCGCCTACGACCTCGGCAAGAAGGCCCACCTGTACGCGGCCGCCGGTGTACGGGAATATTGGGTCGTCGATGTGACCGCCTCGCAATTGCACGTCTTCCGTGAAGCGATCGCGGACGAAGCCTCCCCACGCGGTTTCCGGTATGCTTCGGTGCAACTGTTGAACCCTGCCGACCGCATCGCTCCACTGGCGGTGCCCGAAACGAGTATCCTTGTCGGCGACCTGATGCCGTAATCCGGAAGCCCTATGCCCAAAGCTATCCCCGTCGCCAAGGCTGTTGAAATCCCGGTGGCGCGGCCCGCGCCGCCGGCCGGTCGCAAGTTTCCCTGCCCCTCATGCGGTGCCCGTCTCGATTTCGATCCCGCCGTCCGGGGCATGAAATGCCCCTTCTGCGGCTACGAACAGAAGATCGACGCCGGCGATGCGGCCGACATCGTCGAACGCGATTACAACGACTTCCTCGACCGCGAAGAAGGCACAGGCCAGGCAATTCCGGGGCGGAGTTCCGAGGTGCGTTGCACCGGGTGTGGGGCGATGGTGCTCCTCGAAGATAAGGTGGAAACGGACAAGTGCCCCTTCTGCGGACCCACTTGGAAAATAAGCCCGAAGCCGCCCACGCCATGATTCCGCCGGAGTCGTTGTTGCCGTTCCAACTCGACCTCCGACAAGCTCGTGATGCTTTCGGAATCTGGCTCCAAGCACTTTGGTTCACGCCCACGGAGTTGAAACGGATCGCCGCTCTCGGCCAACTCGCTGGAATCTACATTCCATATTGGACTTACGATGCGATGACGTACACCGACTACACCGGGGAACGCGGCATCGACACGACGACCTACCAGCAATACACCGACACCGATGCCAATGGCAACCGCGTCACCCGCACGCGCACGGTGGTGATCACCAACTGGACCCCCGTCTCGGGGGAAGTCCGACATTTCTTCGATGACGTGCTGATTTGCGGTTCGACGAGCTTGCCCGATGACCTCATCGACGACTTAGGCGAATGGGACTTGAGGAAGCTCGAACCATTCCGCGCAGAGTATCTCAGCAGCTTTAAAACGGAGCGGTATGCCATCGGCTTGAAGGATGGCTACAAACGCTCGAAAACCATCATGAAAGGTGTGATCGACCAACTCGTTCGCCGGGACATCGGCGGTCAGCACCAGCGTGTCCGTTCCCAAGATTCCAAATTCTCAGCCGTGACATTCAAACCGCTGCTGCTGCCGGTCTGGGTGGCCGTTTACCGCTACCACGAGAAAACGTTCCAATTTCTTGTGAATGGCCGCAGTGGCCGCGTTACCGGCTACCGGCCCTGGAGTCGTTGGAAAATCGCGCGCTTGGTCGCACTGGTACTGCTCGCCATCATCTTGGTGATCGTACTGGTGAATGCGACCGGCAAATAACAACACCAGCGGCCAAAAGGCCGCTGGTGTTGTTATTTCAATCTGCGTTCGCAATTAAGCGATCAGGTCTTTGATGGCGGTCGACTTATCGCCGGCGATAGCGGTCGGTCGGCCGAGGTTATCGCGGATTTGGGTATCCGGGGCCAAACCGAGGCCGGCGTACAAAGTACCGTAGAGGTCGCCAATCTTGGCGGGGCTATCCGTCACATCGGTACCGTCTTTGTTGGTCGAACCGTAGGCGATTCCACCTTTGATGTTCCCGCCGCCGACGACCACGGACCAAGCGCGGGGGAAGTGATCCCGACCGGCATTTTGGTTGATCTTCGGTGTGCGTCCGAAGTCGCCCATCCAGACGATGACGGTGTCTTTGAGCTTGCCGGACGCGGCCAGGTCTTCGACCAGCGAACCCATCCCTTTGTCGAGCGTCGGCAGAGCACGGGTGGCGAGTGCGTTGAAAATGCCCGCGTGCATGTCCCAGCCACCGAGATTCACTTCAACGCAACCGACGCCGGCTTCCACGAGCTTCTTGGCGAGCAGACAGCCCTTACCGAAGTTGTTGTTGCCATAGCGGTCGATGGCGGCTTTGTCCTTCACCGCGTCGATTTTGAAGACGTCTTTGCGGTTCGAGACCACCAGATCGAGTGCCTTCTTGTACACATCTTTGTGAGCCTGCACCGAGTCGGTCGGCACGTTGGTCTTGAGGCCCATCCCCGGCTTCGTGGTACTGGTTCCTTCGAGAGTTTCGAACAGAACCGCACGTCGCTCCATGGTTTTGACATCCCGTGGCGGCTCGACGTTTTCGGGCGGGGAACCTGGGTTACCGATATCGAAGCTGGCGTACTTCATCCCGAGGAAGCCGGGGCCGACGCGACCACCGCCGACCGACATGAACAGCGGAAGATCCATATTCTTCATCGCTTCGACGTCTTGCGAATATTGGTAGCTGAGCACCGAGCCGATGTGCGGGAACTCGCTGAGCGGGTTGAGCACCCGGCCGGTGTTCATGAGGAAGGTTCCACGGTTGTGATCGCCTTCGCTGGTGGTGAGCGAACGGATGATCGACAAGTTCTTGAACTGCTTGGCGACGTTCGGCAGGTGCTCGGTGATTTGCACTCCGCTGGCCGCCGTCGCTTTTGGCTTGTGTTCGCCACCGTTGGCACTGTCCGGCTTCATGTCCCAGAGGTCGATCGTGGCCGGGCCACCACCCATCCAGAGGATGATCAGGCTTTTGTTTTTCTTCTTCAGTTCGGCGGCCTTGGCCGAGATGTTAGACAGGAACGACATACCCGGTGCGACGACGGCGGCACCGGCGGCGGCGTGTTTCAAAAAGTGGCGGCGATCTGTGATTCCGAACGTGTTCATCAGAGAATCCCTCGGTGGTTGCCGGGCCGTGCCGGCAATATGCGTAAAAAATGGTTGTGTCTGAGTTTGCGTCGCGTCGGTCGGTTCGATCCAGCCGCTTCGTCGCAATTGTACCTCTCGGACGCAACTCATGCTGGCGCGTTCCCGATATTTCTTGGAAACGGGTGAGATCACCAGTTAAGTGGTGATCGGAAATCGCTTGCCTGAACTCACTTTGCAGGCGGTTTCACGGTTTTGAGGTTGGTATCGTCTAAGAACGTGTCCTTTTCCGCTTCTTTCGCCGTGAGCACCCGCTGACCAACTGCGGCGTTCAGCCGGTTCAAAGCTTGCCAGTAATCGGTGAGATTCCCCAGGGTGTTGCGAACCCGGTCGCGGTAGGCCCGTTCGGAATCGAGGGCGTCGAGCAGATCTTTGGTACCTTTCCGGTACGCTTCCACTGTCGCATCTCGCACTTCCCGAGCCGTCCGGAGCGAGGCCACGTCTTCCCCGGTCACACCGTTGACCGCTTCGGTGTATTCGGCGACGGCTTGTTCCACTTCGGCACGGGCATCGGCAGTCGCCGCACCCAAGTTGGCTCGCGCGGAGCGGGAAAACGATTCCGCGAGCAAGATTTTCCCTTGGTTGCGGTCGGTGAATGGCAAAGTCGTGTTGACGGCGACGGTCCAGAGCCAAGCGTTGCGGAAGCCGGTGATCCGCATTTGATCTTGGTAGTCGGCCCCAGTGGTGATTGACATCTGCGGTAATCCGCGTTTGCGTTCGCGGGTAATACCGGCTTCCGCCGCCGCGATGGAACGCCGGGCGGAAATCAGGTCTGGGCGATTCTGTTCCGCGAGTGCCCACGCTTGACTCACCGAAAGGGCCGGTGCCGATGCTTGCAAAGTGAGCGTGCCACGAACCACGAAATCGGGCGTGTCCGGTGGACGGCCCATTCGCGCCTGCAATTTGGATTTCGTCGTCTCGGCGGCGGCGCGGCGCTTCCGCAGTTCGCGTTGGGCATCCAGAACCGCCAACTGCACGCGCTGCACTTCGACGCCGGTTTTACCGAATTCCTTGGCCGTTTTTTCGAGTTCGCGCAGGGCGTCGATATCTTTCTCGGCTAATTTCACCGCGAAATCCGCTTCGAGTGCGTCGTAGAAGCCGTCGACGGTCAAGGCTATCTCACGCCGAATTTGATCTGCGAAGGTGGCCTGCGCAACATCCACGTTCAACTGCGCAGCGGCACGGGCCGCGACCCGCTTGCCGAACACGAACCAATCGATGGGCACCGTGAGCAACGCATCGTATTGGGGGGGCCCGGCCTGATTGTCGAAATTGATCACCGACACCGGCAGGAGTTGAGCATCGGCCATCAACTGGCAATTGGGGATCAACGATTCGGTGATGTAGTCCGCTTGTGCAGTCCGAATCTGCTCTTCGGCGGCTTTGAGCCGCATGTTGTTCAGCACACACTCTCGAACCGCATCGGGCAGCGTCACGATGGGTCGGTCAGCCTTGGGAACCGCTTGCAACTCATCTGCCACCGGCGTGGCCTCGACCGCCGGAGCGGGATCGACCAGGAAACGTGGCAGCGCGGCACTCTCGTACACCGGCGGCGTGTGACAACCGGCCGCACCAACCGCGAGACCTGACGCGCAGAGGATGTTTTGCCAATTCACAGCGTTCCCCCAATCCCAACCACCCCCAAGATTACTCGGGGAATAATCAGAACCTGGGGTGGGGTCAAGACCGAGCACGGCTCGGAGAAGGCCATGTTGAAAATTATGGCGAGCTTCGCATAGCAACTTCAAGAGTCATGAAACGTCTGTGGGGTCGAAACGATGGTTGCGAATCACCTGACCCCGTTCGCGCGGGTGTTGTCGCTGTTGCGACCCGATCTGCGCGATATTTGGATCGTCGTCATTTTCGCGGTCGCCATCGGCATATTGAACCTGTCGGTGCCCGTGGTGGCGATGGCGGTGGTGAACACGGCCGCGTTGCAAACGCTCGGCCAGCAGGTGCTGGTGCTCAGCGCCGCTCTCTTCGTCGCGCTCGCCCTCGCGGCATTCATGCAGCTTCTGCAAACGATCACCGTGGAATACATCCAGCAGCGCATCTTCGTGCGGGTTGTGGACGACTTGGCCTACCGCTTGCCTCGGGTCGATTCGCAAGCGTTCGATGAGCAGCATGGCCCCGAGTTGGTGAACCGCTTTTTCGATGTTCTCACGGTGCAGAAAGCCAGCGCAACTCTCCTGCTCGACGGCGTGATGATCGTCCTTCAAACACTCATCGGCCTGCTCTTACTAGCGTTTTACGACAACGCGCTGATCGGCTATGATGTGGTTCTGATTCTCAGCTTGGCCTTCATGGTGTTCGTTCTCGGACGGGGGGCGGTCGGCTCGGCGATTCAAGAATCGATCATGAAGTACCGCGTGGCCGGGTGGATGGAGGAAGTCGCCCGACACCGGATCGCGTTCAAGTTGGCCGGTGGCCCAGCGCTAGCCCGCACCAAGGCCGATGCACTCACGGGGGATTATTTGAAGGCTCGGCAGAGCCATTTCCGCACCGTCATCCGCCAGTACGGCTTCGCCCTCTTCCTGCAATCGGTGGCCATCGCCGGGCTACTCGCCCTCGGTGGATATCTCGTGGCGGAAGGTCAATTGACACTCGGCCAACTCGTTGCGGCCGAAGTCGTGGTCACGCTGGTGGTCGCGTCGTTCACCAAATTCGGCAAGCAATTCGAGAGCTTCTACGACTTGCTCGCCGCGGCCGATAAACTCGGGCACCTCATCGATTTGCCCCTGGAACGGGCCGGCGGTGAACCGCATCCCGGGGCGGATCGCGGGGCGCGGGTGGCCGTGCAGGACGTGACTTTCGCTTACGAATTGCACGGTCGGCCTGCGATTCAGCGGTTCGACCTCACGCTCGAACCGGGGGAACATGTCGCGTTGACGGGGCCGAATGGTTCGGGGAAATCGACACTCGTCGAATTGCTGTTCGGTCTGCGGCAACCCGAACAGGGTCGGATCGAAATCGATCACCTCGATCTGCGCGATCTCAGTTTGGAATCGGTGCGTGCCCACACGGCGTTGGCCAAGGGCGTCGAAGTCTTCGAAGGGACGGTGCTCGAGAACTTGAGAATGGGCCGGGAGACGATCACTTTGCTGGAGGCCCGCGCCGCCTTGGAAAGCGTGGGGTTGTTGCAGACGATTCTCGAACTGCCAGGCGGTTTGCAAACCGCGATGGGCACCGGTGGCGCCCCGTTGTCGCTGGGGCAAGTGAACCGATTGATGTTGGCGCGGGCGATTGTCGGCCGACCGCGGTTGCTGATCCTCGACGAGACCTTCGACACGATGGATCGCGACATCCGGGATCGTGTGCTGCCCGCCATTATGGCCCGCAATACCCCGTGGACTTTGCTGGTGGTCACGCACAGTCCTGAAATTGCGGCACTGTGCGACCGGACGATTGTGCTCGAACGACCGAAAATGTGACACGGACTACAACCTCTCGAACTCCGAACGGAACCCGCACATGGAGACTCACACCGTATTGGCTACGCACCCATTGGAGTCGGCCCGGCTCGCCAGCACTCCGCGGATCACGCGGGTGCTCGCCCGCGCCGCCATCTTATTTTTGGTGCTTCTCCCCATCGCGCTGATCTTCATCCCGTGGCAGCAGACGGTTCACGCCAACGGCCGGGCCATCGCGTTCAACCCGGTCGAACGGCCGCAATTCGTGGTCTCCCCCATCGAAGGGCGAGTCAAAAAATGGCACGTCAACGAGGGCGACCGTTTGAAAGCCGGCGACTTGATGGTCGAGATGATCGATAACGACCCGCTCTTGATCGAGCGACTCCAAGACGAAGAGCAGGCGATACAATCGCAAGTGACATTCTCGGTTCAGCGCGTTCAGGAAGTGAGCACGCGGACGACCAACATCAATCTGGCCCGGCAACTCCAAGTCGGTCAACAAGAAGATTTCGTCTTTGCCGAAGAGCGAATCATCGAAGCGTTGGGCTTGGAAATTCTGGCGGCGGATGCCCGCTTGGTGCGGGCCGACGTCACGTTCATGCGGGTCGAAAAGCAGTTCAAAAATATCGGCTCGAACGGCCAACCCGCACCGCTGGTGTCCGAGCAGGAGTTTGACAACGCCCGGCAAGAGCAAGTGATTGCCGACAAGTCGAAAGCCGCGCTGACAAAGCGGCTGGATTCCAACATCCGGCGACTCGAAGGGGCCAAGAAACGCGTGGCGGAAATCGAGAAAGTCGCCCAAGCACAACTCAACACCGAGCGGGCGAATTTGAACCAAGCGCTCGAATCGGAACAGGGCTATCGTCGGACGTTACTCGGGATGCAATCGCGGATTGCCCGGCAGCGTCAGCAGACGATCTTCTCGCCGACCGACGGCACCGTCTTTCGAATTCTGCAAAACGGCGAAGCGGGAGGGCAACTCGTCCGCCCCGGCGAACGCCTCGGCATCATCGTGCCCGATATCCGGGATCGCAAACGAACCTCGGCCGCGGTCGCGGGTGAAGTTGGATCGGCATTCGGGATGTTCGCAGTCGCCCCATTTACCGGGCCTGCGTTGCCTGCCAATTTGATGTCCACAATCGGCAAACCGGGTGCCATCCCGTCGTTGACGCGGGATGACCACCCCGGTATCGTCTGCGAACTATTGTTGGATGGGAACGACTTCCCGTTGGTTCAAGACGACGACCCGGTGATCCTTCAGTTCGAAGGTTGGCCGGCGGTGCAGTTCGTGGCGTTTCCGGAAACGGCAGCGGGCACCTTCGGGGGAAGGGTCTACCTGCGCGATCCGACCGCGGACGAACGGGGGCAGTTCCGGATCTTGGTCGAACCCGATCCGGCGGGGCGACCGTGGCCCGAGCAAGACTTGCTCCGTCAAGGGGTGCGCGCCCAAGGTTGGGTGATGCTCAAACGAGTGATGCTTGGGCAAGAACTCTGGCGGCAACTCAACGGATTCCCGCCGGCGCGGGCGATCAAGGCCAAGGATGGGGCGGCACCGTTGGGGCCGGTGCAGAAACGATAATTGTTAGGGGGCCAGGATGCGTCGCTACCTGTTGGTGACACTCTTAGCCGGGTTACCGGTGCTGACGTTCGGTTGCGCGACCCGCAGCCCGATGCCGGAAACGGCCCAGATCCGCGAGCCGATCCTTCCACCAGCACCGTTGCCGGCCAACACGCAGCCTGCGGTGCTGCCAGTAGTCGCAGAAATTCCGGTGGTGCGTCCGAAGCTCGGCGGGAACCTCACAGTCGATGAAGTATTGGCCAGCGTAACCCAAAGCTTCCCCCTGCTCTTGAGCATTCAAGAAGAACGCGGAATCGCCGCGGCGGATCGTCTGACGGCCGAGGGTGCATTCGACCTGCAGTTACGAAGCAATTTCACCTCTCAAGAAGGTTCGTTCGGCAACCGTCGATTCGATGTGGTCGCGGAACAACCGCTGGCTTACTCCGGTGCGAGCGTCTTCGGTGGCTATCGGCTGGGCCAGGGAGACTTCGCGGTTTACAACGGCGGACAGAAGACCAACAACGGCGGCGAGCTGCGCGGCGGAATCCAAGTGCCCCTGCTGCGCGATGGGCCGATTGACCGGCGTCGGGCCACGCTTCGACAAGCACAAATTGCCCAGCAACTCGCCGAGCCTGCGATCAAACGGGCGTTGCTCGACATCCAGCGGAATGCAGCCCGGTCGTACTGGAGTTGGGTGGCCGCCGGGGAGCAGTACCGGATTGCCAGGGGACTTTTGAAACTCGCGGAAGACCGCCAAGAGTTTTTCGAAGGTCGGTTGAAAGCCGGGAATGAAGATGTCATCCGGGTCGATGACAACCGCCGATCCATCTTCGACCGTCGCGGGAGGCTCCGTTCGACCGAACGGCTCGTGCAACAGTCGGCACTCGAACTGTCGCTGTATTTACGCGACGACGCCGGTCTGCCCGTCGTGCCAACAGCGGCACAGTTACCTGCGGGTTTCTTCGATGCGAAGCCGATAGCCGTCAACCC
>JAYSYJ010000213.1:0-4180 GCA_043727675.1 Fimbriiglobus sp. | reverse complement strand
AGACGCCTTCCAAGCCTGCTTCTTGGTGTTAGCGGCGAAGGCCGAGACTGTCCGTCCCCAATCCCGGTTGGGTGCTTGGCTGCATGGGGTTGCCGTGCGCTGCGCGTTGAAAGCTCGCCGGGTGTCTCGCTTCACCGAGGTTCCGCTCCTCGAATGGCCGATGCCCGAGCGTGCCAGTATCGAACCCGACCTCGTGTCCCACTTGGACGACGCCCTCGCCGCCATTCCGGACAAGTACCGGGCCGCGGTGGTGCTGTGCCACTTGCAAGGGCGCACGCGATCCGAAGCGGCGCGCGAACTCGGCTGGAGCGAAGGGACACTCTCCGGCCGATTGCACCGCGCGATGGAACTTCTGGCGAAGCGGCTAACCGCACGCGGCGTCACGGCCGGCGTATCAATCGTGCTTTCGGCGGGAATAGCGTCGGCCATCGTGCCGGGAAAATTGTTTGCGTCGACGAATTCGGCCGCCGCACTGATGATCGTCGGATGCTCCGACGGCAGCGTGGCGACGATCTTGGCCCACGGAGTCCTTCGAACCATGACCATTCGCAAATTGAAACTGGCCACGGGCCTTTTGTTCCTCGGCACCGGCTTCGGGGCCGTCGCACTCGGAACACTGGCGGAAGCGGAAGCGAAACCCGGGCCGCACCGCATCTATGTGAAGGCCCCCGTGCCAACCGAGGCGAAGCGGACGTGGAAGGAATTGTTCGCGGTGACGCACGGTGCAGCGGTGACAGCCGTGGCCATGAATGACGAGATGATCGCCACGGCCGGCGACGACTGCACTTTGAAACTGTTCAATCCGAAGGATGGCAAACAGCTCGAGCTGCCCATTCGCGGTGCTCGGTTCACCATTCCAGCAGACGGGCTGCGCTTCGTGGCGAAAGGCAAATACTTGATGATGACCATGGATGCCGGGGCCATGTCGAACGGGGCGGCGATTCGGTACGAGCAACGGGGCGGGGGTTTCGTCGGCGATACATTCGGGGTCACGGCGCTCGGATTTTCGGACGACCTCAGTGTCGTCGTCATCCGGGATCTCAAACAGCTCGGCACCAAATTGAGCGTTCACGACAACCTGTGGGATGTTCCCAAAGCGTTGTTGAACCCCACCGGTACCATCGACTTCCCGAAAGGCCAAGCCATTGTGAAGGCGGCTGTTTCTCACGATGGGAAACGACTCGTCGTTGCCAATGCCGATTCCGTCATTCGTACGTTTCAAGATCACGATGACATGACGCACACGTTCCAGTCGGAGTTCAAAATCGAAATGCCCGCCAAAACTGGCTTCGTGGCACTGAAGCTGTCTGATGACGGCAAACAGCTCGCGGTCATCGGCGAGAAGGGGTTCGCCAAACTGTTCGACACCGCGACCGGCAAGGAGTGGCTCGATCTCAAAGGGCACGACGGCACCGTGAACGCAGTCGCCTTCACCCCGGATGGTAAAGAAGTGGCCACGGCCAGTGGCGCATCGTGCCGAGTGTTCGATGCTAAAACTGGCAAGTTGCTCTACGAACTCATAGGGCACACAGACGATGTGACCGCGTTGGCCTTCGCGGCGGACGGGAAGCGCCTCGCCACCGGCTCCAAGGATAAGACCGTCAAAGTGTGGGAGCGAAAGTAACGTCAGGCTTTACGTTTGCGGGCGAACTCCACGATCGCCTCTTCTTGTTCCGGCGTTTCGATCGAGCCACGGCGGAGATTGCGGACGCGGCGGATGGCGGCGTCGGCGCTCAACCCTTGATTGACGAAGTAGGCCGCAAGGACAGTGCCGGTGCGACCCTTCCCCGCCGTGCAGTGCACGGCCACGGCCATACCCGACTGGGCGGCCCGCGCGATGGCATCGACGGCTTGTTGGAGTTGATCTTCGGTCGGAGCTTGCAAATCCGGCACCGGCAGATGAATCGCCATCATGCCGGCATCGTTGACATACCGACGGGGTAACGGGTCTTCCGTCAAGGAAATGACGACATCGATCCCGTTGCGGCGCAACCAGACGAGATCGTCCGCATCCGGAAGGGCCAGCGCCGCCAACCGCGGTTTATCGACCCAACTGAATTCGGGCGGCATGACGGTGGATCCAAATGGTGAATTAGCCGCGAGACGAAAGTCGAGCGCGGAAGCGGAGTGTCTTCCCGTAGGAATGGTAGTCACACCCTAGCCCGCGCTCGACGTTCGTCTCGCGGCTAATTGCTACGCCTTGATCATATCCTTCACGGTCATGCCACTCGGGATCATCGGCAGCACATGCTCTTGGTGCGGCACCAGCACGTCCAACACGAAGGCCGATTCGCTTTCGATCATCTCGATGAGCGCTTCGTCGAGTTCCTTCCGGCTACTCACGGTGCGGGCGGGGATGCCGAAGCCTTTGGCGATCTGGGCGAAGTTCGGGTACGGCTCTTCGTCGTGACCGGCGCCCAAGTACGTCTGGCCGCGGTTGCTGTTGAAAAAGCGGTCTTCCCACTGCATCACCATGCCGAGGTGCTGGTTGTTCAGCAGCATCACCTTCGCGCCGATTTTCTCGGTGTGGCAACAAGCGAGTTCTTGAATGTTCATCAAGAACGAACCGTCGCCGTCGATGTCGATGCAAATCTTCTTCGGATGGGCGACTTTGGCTCCCATCGCGGCCGGCAGTCCGAAGCCCATCGTGCCGAGGCCACCGCTCGTTACCCAGTGGCGCGGTTGGTTGAACTGGAAGAACTGCGCCGACCACATTTGGTGTTGGCCGACACCGGTGCTGATGATCGCGTCGTCGAGTTGACCCCGTTCCTTCAGCAGTTCGTACAGCCGGCGGATCGCGTACTGCGGGATGATCAGGTCGTCGTGGCGTTCGGGCACCTTCATCGGTTCGGCTTCGCGCCATTCGTCGATCTGACGGAGCCAATCGGGGTAGCGCCCGCCGCTCACGAGGTCGGCGTAGGTATCTTCGGTCAGCATCACGTTCAGGTCGGCGAGCGCTGTTTTCAAATCGCCGTGGACGGGAATCTGGGCATGCTTGTTCTTGTGGATCTCGCTGTTATCGATGTCGATGTGGACGATCTTGCCATGTTTGCAGAACTCGGACAGTTTACCCGTGACGCGGTCGTCGAAACGCACCCCGAAGGCGAAAAGCAAGTCGGCGTCGTTGACCGCATAGTTACTGGTGACCGTACCGTGCATTCCAAGCATGTGCAAACTGAGGTAGTGATCGGCCGGGAAGGCACCGAGGCCGTGCAGCGTCATGGCGACCGGGATCCCGAGGCGGTCGGCGAACTTCCGCAGTTCTTCGGCGGCGCCACTGTGGATGGCTCCACCGCCGACGTACAGCATCGGCCGCTTGCTGGCACGGAGTGCCGCGAGGATCGGTTCGAGTTCCTTGCGGCTGGCCCGGCGATACGGTTTGTAGCCCGGCAAGTTCATGGCCACGTCCCAATCGGGCACGACTTTCTTCACCTGCACGTCTTTGCAAACGTCGATGATCACCGGCCCCGGCCGGCCCGTCGTGGCGATGTGGAACGCCTCTTTCATGATCCGGGTCAGGTCTTCGGTTCGAGTCACCAAATAATGGTGCTTGGTGATGCCGCGGCAAATTTCCACCATCGGCGTTTCTTGGAAGGCATCGTTGCCAAGCACGTTCGTCGGCACCTGCCCGGTGATGGCAATCAGCGGCACGCTGTCCATCTTGGCATCGGCGAGGATCGTCACGAAATTCGTGGCGCCGGGCCCGGACGTACTCATGCAGACGCCGACTTTGCCCGTGGTGCGGGCGTAGCCGTGCGCCATGAATCCGCCGCCCTGTTCGTGGCGCGGAAGAATGGTGCGCAGTTGATCGGTGACTTTGGTCAACGATTGGTGAATCGGCATGCTCGCCCCGCCCGGGTAGGCGAAGACGACTTCGACTCCGTGACGAATGAGACTCTGCACGAGGATATCGGCTCCGCTCATTTCGGCGGCGGGGGCTTTCGGACTCGTCTCAGCCATAGCAACCTACCCTTTTCGCAATGATTCGTCGGGAGAATGATCCGGCGCACGATCAGACGCCAAGCGACATCATACGGGATGCGCTACGTCACAGAAAGGGCGCATTGGAAGCCAAACTGAAGTCGAATGTTCCAAACGGTGAGAATTTCGCCCAGTAACCGAAGCACTCATGTTATATTTCCATGAACTATTTATCTGTACACTAATATATATAATACCC
>JAYSYJ010000212.1:0-12572 GCA_043727675.1 Fimbriiglobus sp. | reverse complement strand
GCTGCATCAGCCCGTCGTCCCGGCCTCCGAGCCGGGACCCATACCCCGCGGCGTCAATTATTGCGGAAGGCGTCTACCACATCGCGTAGCCGGGAAATCACACATATGGGTCCCGGATCGGCGCTCGCTATGCTCGCTTGTCCGGGACGACGAGAGAGTTGATGCTAATGCGTCACCACCGGCACGGCTTGCGGCGCCGGCGCTTCGCTCTTGCGGCCCGCCAACCAGTTCTCGAACCGCTGCACCACGACGAAGAACGTCGGCACGAACAGCACGGCGAGGCAGGTCGAGGCGATCATGCCGGAAAATACGGTGATGCCGATCGACTTGCGGGCACTGGCGCCGGCGCCGGTCGCCAGCACCAGCGGCACCACGCCGAGGATGAAGGCGAACGAGGTCATCACGATGGGGCGGAATCGGGCCCGCGCCGCCTCGACCGCGGATTCGATCAGCGGCTTGCGGTCGCGCACATGCAGCTCCAGCGCCACCTCGACGATCAGGATGGCGTTCTTGGCCGACAGCGCGATCAGCAGGATGATGCCGATCTGGGTGTAGAGGTTGTTCTCGATCCGCAATCCCGTCAGCACCGCCATCGGACCGAGCAATGACAGCGGCACCGCCAGGATCACCGAGATCGGCGCGTACCAACTCTCATATTGTCCGGCCAGCACCAGGTACACCAGCAGCAGGGCCAGACCGAACGCCCAGTAGATCTGACCGCCGACCACCTTCTCCTGGTACGACATCGCCGTCCACTCATAGCCGGTGCCCGGCGGCAGGGTCTTGGCGGCGATCTCTTCCATCAGCGCCATCGACTGGCCGGAGCTGTAGCCGGTGGCCGGCAGGCCGATCACCGTGGCGGACGGATAGAGGTTGTACAGGCTGATCAGCGACGGGCCGACCGCTGGCGTGATCTTCGCCACGGTGCCGAGCGGGATCATGTCGCCCTGCGAGTTGCGCACCATCAGCTTCTCGATGTCGCGCGGGGTCAGGCGAAATTGCGCATCCGCCTGGGCATAGACCTGGAAGGTGCGGCCGAACTTGTTGAACTGGTTGACGAAGCTCGAACCCATGTACGATGACAGCGTCGAGAAGATCTGGTCGGTGGTGACATGCAGGGTCTGGGTCTTGACCCGGTCCACCTCGACGTCGAACTGCGGCACCATCGAACGGAACGACGAGCTGACGCGTTGCAGCGCGCTCTGCGACTGGCCATTCGCGACGATGGCGCCGGCGATGGCCTGCAGCTTGCCGTAATCGGCATTGCCGTCGCGCAGCTGGACCTGCATGGCAAAGCCGGCGGCGTTGCCGATGCCCTGGATCGGCGGCGGCGGCACCACCAGAATCCGCGCTTCCTGGATCGCCGACATCTTCTCGTTCAACCCGACGAACAGCGACCGCAGGTCCTGCCCCGGGCCGCGCGCGCTCCACTCCTTCAGGATCAGATAAGCGACGCCGGCATTGGCGAGGCTGGACGAGTTGTCGAGCGCCGAGATGCCGGAGATGCTGATCACCTGATCGACGCCGGGCGTTTTGCCGGCGAGGTCGCTGACCTGCTTCATCACATTCTGGGTGCGATCGAGCGAGGCGCCATCCGGCAGCTGGACCGCGACCAGCAAATAGCCCTGATCCTCGATCGGAATGAAGCCGGTCGGCACCCGCGACAGGCCCCAACCGGCGACGCCGATCAGGATCAGCGCCGCCATCACCGACACGCCGCTATGCGCGACCAGCCGGCCGATCAGCCTTGCGTAGCCTCGCTCGACACGGTCGTAGACCGCGTTGAAACCGCGATAGAACCAGTTGCGCTGTTCCGGCGGCACCGGCCGGCGCAGCCACAGCGCGCATTGCGTCGGCTTCAGCGTTGCGGCGTTGACGGCGCTGAGCAGCGCGGTGGCGGCGATGACAAGCGCGAATTGCGAGTACATCTTGCCGGTCAGGCCCGGCAGGAAAGCCGCCGGCAGGAACACCGAGATCAGCACCAGCGTGATACCGACGATCGGCGCGAACAGCGCATCCATCGCCGCGATCGCGGCGTCATGGCCGGACATGCCCTTCTCGATATTGTGGGCGGCGCCTTCCACCACGACGATGGCGTCGTCGACCACGATGCCGACGGCGAGCACCAAGCCGAAGAGGGTGAGGTTGTTCAGGCCGTAGCCGACGATGGCCATGACGCCGCAAGTGCCGATGATGGCGACGGGCACCGTGGCCAGCGGGATGAGTGCCGAACGCCAGCTTTGCAAGAAGACGAGCACCACGATGGCCACCAGGATGATCGAATCACGCAGTGCTTCGAAGACTTTGAAAATCGACGATTCGATGTACGGCGTGGTATCGTAGCCGATCTCGTGTTCCATACCGGGCGGGAAATCTTCGCTCAGCTTGTCCATCGTCGCTTTGAGTTCGGCCGAGGTCGTGATGGCGTTGGCGTCGGGCGTCAAGAAGATCGCCAGCCCGACCGTCTGCTGGCGGTCGAAGCGGTTGGTGATGTCGTTTGATCGGGCGCTCAATTCCACACGGGCGACATCGCGCAGGTGCACCAATTGCCCGTCCGGCCCGGTCTTCACGATGATGTCTTCGAATTGCTCGACGGAGTTCAGCCGACCCAAACTGGTGATGGTGAACTCGCGTGGCTCCGGATTGACGTTGCCGAGCGCGACTTCGGCATTCTGGGCTTTGATGGCCGAGACAACATCGAGCACCGTGAGCTGGCGGGCTTCGAGTTGCCCCGGTTGAATCCAGATTCGCAGGCTGTAATCGCGTTGGCCGAAGATGGTGACATCGCTGATACCGCGGATGCGGGAAAGTGTCTCGCGGAGGTGCAACACGGCGTAGTTGCTGAGGTAAACTTGATCGTACCGGCCGCTTTTCGACATGAGCGCGAACGTCAGTAACAGTTCCGGCGACCGTTTGCGCACCGTCACACCGGTGGAGCGTACGACCTCGGGCAATTCCGGGATGGCCAGGTTCACCCGGTTCTGCACCAGCACTTGGGCGAGATTCAAATCGGTGCCGGGTTCGAACGTGATGGTGAGCGTGTAACTGCCGTCGTTGGTGCACTGCGACGACATATACAACATGCGTTCGACGCCGTTGACCCGCTGTTCGAGTGGGGCGGCAATCGTCTTCGAGACCACTTCGGCACTGGCGCCAGGGTAGTTGCAATCGACTTGGATTGTCGGCGGGGTGACAGGCGGGAATTGAGATAACGGCAGCCGCAACGCCGCAATGCCACCGCCGAGAGTGATCAAGATCGAAATCACCGCCGCGAAAATGGGGCGGTCGATGAAGAAGCGGGCGAGCACGGCACATCACCCCTTGTCGGCGGTCGGTGGGGTCGGCGCCGATTCAAACTTCGGGTCCACTTTCGCTTTCTCGCGGACACGCTGGAGACCTTTCACGATCACGCGGTCGGTCTCCTTCACACCCGATTTCGGTTCGTTGGGTACGGGTCGCACCACCCGGAACGACTCTTGCGGTAGCCCCAGTTCCACCCGCCGCGATTCCACTTCGTTATTCTCGTTGACCACGAAAACATATTTCAGCCCTTGATCGGTTCCGATGGCCACCTCGGGGACGAGGATCGCCGACTTGGGACTTCCAATCGGCACGCGGACACGGATGAACATGCCGGGGGAGAGCAAGCCGGCCGGGTTTTTCATCTCGGCGCGGATGCGGATGGTACCTGTGCCTGGGTTCAACTGGTTGTCGACAAACGTGATGGTACCATCCATCGAAAAGCCTTCTTCATCGGGCAGTCCGATGCGCACGGCTGTCTTCACATCGCGTGCCGATTTCACGGTGCCCAATTCGATGAGACGTCGCACTTTCAACACCGTGCGATCGTCGATGTCGAAGTCGGCGTACATCGTGTCGGTGGCGACGATGCTCGTGAGTAGTGTTTCATCAGCCTTCACCAAATTACCGGGGTCGAAGGAACGCTTGCTGATGCGGCCGGTGATCGGCGAACGAATGTGCGTGTAGTCGACGAAATTCTTGGCCGCTTCGACTTGGCGCATCGCCACCTTGACTGCCGCCACGGCTTCGGCGAATTCCCCGGTGATCCGGTCGACTTCTTCCGGGCTGATCGATTTGGTCGGCAGCAAACCCTCGGCCCGTTTGAAATCCCGGTTCAGCCGGCCCTCTTTCGCTTCGGCTTGCACCACGGCGGCTTTGGCCTTCTCGTAATCGGCTTCGTAGGTTTTCGGATCGATATCGAAGAGCGGGTCACCTTCTTGAACGTCCGCGCCATCGATGAAGTGCTGCTTCATTAAGTGCCCGGTGACCCTCGATTTGATGTCGACCGATTTCGACGCCACCGTACGACCCGTGAAGTCTTCGTAATCGGTGACCATCCGCACCACGGGCATGGCCACAATCACTTTTGGCGGCGCGGTTGGCACCACCGCCACAGGCGGACGTACGCACCCCATCAAGGCCACAAAACCCACAACTGACAGACCGAGTAATCGCTTCATCGGAATCCGGGCGCAGGTGGGAAAGACCATGTGGCTAGTTGTTTTACCAATCTTGGAAGGTGTGCTTACGGAATTCTGGCCCGCCCTTCGGCAAATAATTGCCAAACCTGCCCTTGACTCTTTGTCCAATTTCGTAAGATCTGCAACTGTTGAATAGTTCAGCATCAGACCTTTTGACTCCGTTGTGGAATCGCCCGAGTGCGACCCACCAAGGCGAAGCCGCAAGCTTTTCCAACCGAAGTCCCATTCTTCAGAAACTCCGCTCCGTATGAGTTTGGCCGAAGTCGTTCGACCCGAAGTCACCCGCATCCGGGCCAGTGGTGGCTGGCGTGCCCTCAACCTCGCGGAACTCTGGCGTTACCGGGAACTGCTCTACTTCCTGACCCTCCGCGATATCAAACTCCGCTACAAACAGACCGCCCTCGGTGTGGCGTGGGCCGTGATTCAACCGCTCGCCACCATGGCCGTCTTCGCCGTCTTCTTCGGCAAACTTGGGAACCTGCCATCCGATGGCCAACCTTATGCCCTGTTCGTGCTGGTCGGGCTGCTGCCGTGGCAATTGTTTTCGTACGCTCTCACGCAGTCCAGCAATAGCCTCGTCGCCGAACAGCGGCTCATCACCAAAGTCTATTTTCCCCGCCTCATTGTGCCGGTGGCGTCGGTCTTGGCGGGTCTCGTCGACTTCTTCGTGGCCCTCGTCCTGGTGATGATCGGCCTGGCCGTGTTCCAAGTTGTGCCGAGCTTCGCCATCCTGGCTTTACCGCTGTTCGTGCTACTCGCCGTGCTCACGGCACTCGCCATCGGGCTTTGGCTGAGTGCCTTGAACGTCCAATACCGCGACATCCGCTATACCCTGCCGTTCCTCACGCAGTTCCTGCTCTTTCTCAGTCCCGTGGCCTACCCCGCCAGCATGATCCCCGAGCAGTACCGGATTTTCTACGGGTTGAACCCCATGTCCGGCGTGATCGAAGGAACCCGTTGGGCCATCCTCAGTACCGCCGAGCCGGACTGGGGTTTGATGGCCGTCTCCACGGTGGTGGTCACCGTGCTTTTGGCCGGTGGCCTGTATTACTTCAAACGGATGGAAAAGACATTCGCGGATGTTGTTTAAATCATGAGTGACGTGGCGATTCGAGTGGACGGAGTTGGCAAACAGTACCGCTTAGGCGGCGTTAAGGAGCGTTACAGCACCCTCGGCGACCAGATCCGCAAGTGGACGTCGCTGCGCACCATTCTCACCCGGCGGCGGCGATCCCGGGACGAAAAGAACCCACCGTTCTGGGCGCTCAAGGATGTCTCGTTCGAAGTGAAACGCGGGGAAGTGCTCGGGATCATCGGCCGCAACGGAGCTGGCAAAAGTACGCTGTTGAAGATTTTGTCCCGGATCACCGAGCCGACCGAAGGGGCTATCGACATCCACGGCCGCGTCGGCAGCCTCCTCGAAGTCGGTACCGGCTTCCACCCCGAACTGACCGGCCGCGAGAACGTCTATTTGAACGGGGCGATCCTCGGGATGCGTCGCACCGAGATCGTCCGGCAGTTCGATGAAATCGTCGCCTTCGCCGAGGTCGAAAAGTTCATCGACACCCCCGTGAAGCACTACAGCAGCGGCATGTACACCCGCTTGGCCTTCGCCGTCGCCGCCCACCTGGAACCGGACATATTGATCGTGGATGAAGTCCTCGCCGTCGGCGATGCACAATTCCAGAAGAAGTGTTTGGGAAAAATGGGTGACGTCGCCAAGGGCGGGCGTACGGTGCTGTTCGTGAGTCACAATATGGGGGCGATTCAGAGCTTGTGCACTTCTGCGGTACTGCTTCACGCTGGCCGGGTCGAAAATATCGGGAAGACGGCCACCATCGTATCAGCATACTTGATCCGTGTGGGCGGAGAACGGCGTCAATCCTTCACATCCCGACAGCTCAGCCCGGATCTCGAACTTACCGAGTTCAAATTTACTCCTTATGTGATCGCGTCTGGGGGAACAATTACAGCATCATTGACGCTCGCTTCTTCGACCGAACTGTCGGTCGAACATTTATGTCTGTTGGTCTACACGTTGGCTGGCGTTCGTGTCGCCGTAGTTGACTTGCGATCACAAGACGGACCATACCGGATTCAAGCTGGCTCCCGCTTAACAGTCGGAGCCGATCTAACGCGGGTCAATTTGGTCGAATGCGAATATACGGTCGGGCTTTATATCGTCGCCGGTTCCACCAGCGGTAACCTCTACGACCTCGGATCCTTTGAAGTGTCGGCCAGCTCCGCGCCTGCCCGCGTGCCACCGTATGACCCGATTCATCGGGGACTGGTGGAATTTCACATACCTGCGATACGAAGTGAGTTTTTCGGATCTCTAGAGGCCCACTTGTGACTCGTCCCGATCCGAGTTGGAAGCGAATCTGTCTGGCAGACAACTCTTATTCCACATGGTTGTTGGCCCGGTATTGGGCCGCGCCGGATCACCCCTCTAAACGTCGACTCTGGAATTGGATCTACGCCATTGCCGGCCGGCCTGAAGTCTGCGTGCGATACGCAGGAACATCCCGCATGAGACTTGACCTCGAGGACGGCGTTCAAAGCGGGATCGCGACCGATGGGTATTACGAGGTCGAAGTGTGGGACGCGCTCGCGGACTATGCTACCGGCGCCGACGTCGTCTGGGACATCGGCGGACACGTAGGCGGGGTCGCCATCCGGGCCGCGCTCAACCCCCGCGTCAAGGCTGTTCATTGCTTCGAACCAAACCCACGCACTGCCGAGCGGCTGAAAAACAATCTCCGGCTCAATCCGGATCTGCCGATCACCCATCATGATGTCGCTCTTGGAGACAAATCCGAAACGCGGACTCTGCACTTCGGCCCTCCAAATAACATCGGGCAAACAAGCCTTGTTGTCAGACCGACCGAGCAAGGAATTCCAGTCGAGTGCGAAACAGCAGACGGTTTGATCGCAGCAGGCAGAGTGGCTCCACCGACCTTGATCAAGATCGATGTTGAAGGGTTTGAGTCGCAAGTCTTGCTCGGGGCGAGCCATTTGTTAGCGAGTGGTCTGGTCAAGGCCATAGTGTTTGAAAGTGCTGCCGATCCGAATGGGCAGCTCTTGTCATCCGAGATTCCACGACTGTTCGAGCAATTCGGCTACACCGTGCGCCACCTCGTTCGCAGGGATCGACACCTCGAACTCAACGAGAATTACTTGGCCACGAGAAAAGCGACACCGTGATACCCATCGACAACTCGAATATTGTGACTGTCGTGATCCCGGCCTACAACGCCGCCAAGTGGATCGGGGAGACACTGGCGTCCGTTGCAGCCCAGACGGTCGGCCCGCAGCGGCTCGAAGTGATCGTCGTCGATGACGGGAGCACCGACGATTCCGCCGCTATTGCCGAACGATTTCTGGCAACGGCGGGGTTTAAGCGATGGGAAGTTGTCCGTCAGCCGAACCGTGGCCCGGGCGCGGCTCGGAACATCGGCTGGCGCTTGGGACAAAGCAAATGGGTGCGGTTCCTCGACGCCGACGATTTGATCATTCCTCAGCTCACCGAATGGCAACTTGCTGCAACAGTCGGCGCCGATGCAAAGCTAGCGGTGGTGTATTGCAATTGGTGCTACTACCACACGGTCGATCAACATTCCCGATTCGGAGAGCGGATCAGCCCATTCGTGGAGGACGACGCCGTCGCGAATCTCCTGACGCCGGGCAACGCCATAGCGACCGGTTCACAATTATACAATCGCAATTGGCTAGTCTCGGTGGACGGTTGGGACGAACATTTAAAGCATGCTGAAGACCACAAATTAACCCTCAATGTCGCGCTAAACGATGGTCGGTTCATTAAGATACCGCAGGCGGAACCAGGTTTTTACTACCGTCGCCACGGCTCGTCTTTGTCAAATATGCCTGGATCTGGCACGCCGATGGATGTTATCGCATTTGCCGAGTATATCGAAAGCGAATGTCGCTCCAAAAACCGACTCACAGATGAAGTTTTGCAAAAACTCCTCGACATCTATTGTTGTGCCAGCCGGGATTTGGTCGGTACAGATTGGCGTGCTGCGAACGCAGTATTGAAACGGATTCAGAACACGAATCCGGGATACCGACCGAGTTGGTCGAAGAAAGCCGCTTTGGCAACCGGCTGGATTGGGCTAAAGCCCACTGTATTCCTTGTTGGGGCCAGCGCGGTTTTACGCAGAATGTTTCCACGGCCTCGCCTCTTATTGAGATGATTGATACCGCGCTGCCGACGATCAGTTGCATCGTCCCTACGTACAACCGTGGCCCGATTCTGTGCGACACCATCGAGATGCTTTTGAATCAGGCCGTGCCACCGCACGAGATCCTCGTCGTCGATCAATCGACACTCCGCGATCCGGCTGCGGAAGCCGCTTTAGAATTGTGGGAAAAGGCAGGGTCGATCCGGCGTCTCTGGCAGCGCGAACCGAACGCCTCGATGGCGCGCAATCGCGGCGCTCTTGCGGCCACCGGTACCGTTCTCCTTTTCTTAGACGATGATATTCGCATTGCCGACACGTTCGTCGCGGCCCATGCCAGCAACTATTTAAGTGCCACTGTTACGGGCGTCGCGGGCCAAATTCTGGATGGCGACGGCGCAATTGTAACAACTCGAAACAAGATCAGTTCAAATCCAGAGATTGATTGGCTTTGGTTTCCGATGCGATTCAACCAACGTTGCATCACCACCTGGATGGCCTCGGGCAATTTCTCTGTCCTACAAGAAGTTTACATACAAGTTGGCGGTATGGACGAAAACTATTTCAAAGGGGCATACCGGGAAGAATCCGATTTCGCCGTGCGTTATCTGCGAAGGGGTTACTTCTTTCAGTTCGATCCCGCCGCATCCATTTATCATCTTGCGTCACCCGGCCTGGGAGGCACCCGACAGTCCAACGTGTATAAGTACTGGTTCCATATGTATGGATTTTGGTATTTTGTAATTGGTAATGCCACCCGTCGAACGCTTATCTTGCACCTCTGGCTCGGCATCCGCTATTTCCTTCTCAACGGACTCGTGCTTCGGGCGCCCTGGCGATTTCCGATTTATTTCACACAGTGGCTCGCAACGATGCCAATGGCTTTGATAGCCAGAATGCGAGGGGCTAGAACGCTGTCGCAGGTGCGACTCGCCCCGCGCGGGTGGCGTTGCTTGCGAGGTTGAAGCGAAATCCATGCGCATCCTAATTCACACGGCGTTCTTTCATCCGTCCATGGGGGGAATCGAAACGTTTGTGGATGGCTTGGCGGGCGCCCTCGCGCGACGGGACGAATCGGTCACCGTGTTTACGGAAACGCCACTCGGGTCGGCGGAAGAATTGGATCGCCCGTATCGGATCGTCCGGGCCGGAACCGTTCGCCGGCGAGACGTCGTTGCGGAATGCGACGTTCTACTTTCCAAAGGACCTGCGACGCGGATGCTGCCAATTGCTTGGCGATTGGGAATCCCGTTCGTGCTCGTTCATTCCGGGCCAATTGCGACTTGTCCGATCGGAATCGGCTGGCGTAACGGTGCCTCGTGCAATTACTCGTTACGCAAGTGTCTTGGCTGCAATGTTTCGAATCAATCTACGCTCGCTAATGTGAAAGCGATTGCTCGCCACAGGGTGCTTCATTGGGGCATGAAGCGGGCCGCGGCAACCGTGTCCATTTCCGAGCTGATTGCCAACCGGGTGGGACTGCCAGGACACGTGATCGGCAACTTCTTCGATCCCGCGATGTTTTACCCTGACCCCGACGTCACGCCCGAGCCTGCGTTTCTGATCGTCGGACGGTTGGTGCCGATCAAAGGGTTCGACGTAGCCATTCGCGGCTTTGCACTCGCTCGGTGGCAAGGGCTTCAATTCCGGTTGCGTGTAGTCGGGGATGGGCCGGAACGAGCGAATCTCGAACGGCTCGCGGCTCAAGAGGGCGTGGCGGACACGGTCGGATTTCTCGGAAGTCGTCGCGGATCCGATTTGGCAGACAGGTACCGGAGCGCATGGGGATTGCTCGTTCCGACCCAGGTGGAAGAGGCGTTCGGCATTGTCATGGTGGAAGCGATGGCGTGCGGTTGCCCGGTGATCGCGTCCGACCGCGGCGCTTGCCCCGAGGTGATCGCCGATGCCGGCGTACTCGTTCCCGCATCGGATCCCGCAAAATGGGCCGAAGCGATGCTCTCGCTGGCGGACGACCCGGTTCGCCGCGCTTGGCTTTCGGAACGCGGCATCGCCCGGGCCAACAATATGTTCACATTGGAATCTGTGACGGATCGATATCTCGAAGTGCTGCGAAGCGCAGTTGTGAAAAATAAAAAATGAAGTCCCGAGTCGAACCATCGCGACCCGCCATCTCGTTCACGGGCTGGTGCGTCATTGCCGGCGTATTGCTTTGCATCTTCGAGGGGGCGGCGAGGAAGTGGCTCTTGCCGAACAGCGTCCCGGCCGTGCAAGCGTTGATGTATTTCAGCAAAGACGTCCCGCTGGCAATTGCTGTATTTTCGACGTTGCTCAATCCTAAACGAACCGCATCGCCGATATTCGGCCCAATGGCTCAATTGCTTTTCGTGGGAACTGTACTTGTACTGATGGGCAGTCTCGTATCCATTGAGGGATTAAACCTGATTGGAGCGGTGATTACCCTCCGCAATGGGTTGATACTACCATGGGTTGCATGGCTTCTCGGTCGCAATTTGACAGGCCGCTCGGATATTGTCGCGATCTGCCATGTGGTGGGTTGCAGCGCAATCGTGAATGCGATTCTCGGAGGGATTCAATTTTACTTGCCCGGTGATCATTTTCTGAATCAGCAACCAACGGCTCTGACTTTAGCAATTGAAGATGCAGGACGATTGCGTGCCAGCGGCACATTTTCTTACATCACGGGCATGGCCGATTTGTGCATCATCACGGCTTGGGCCGGTGTGGTGCTCGTCGGCGGTTTCCCCCGCCGTCCTCTCGGGTATATCTACGTCATCGCCGGCCTCATTTGCACCGCAGTCGCCATGAGTCGGAGCGGGTTGTTATACAGTCTCGCGCTCATTTCACTCGTGTTGATATTCAATTCAAAATTGAGGCTCGTCGGAATCGCCATCGCCTTGATCGGATTCTTCGGCTACGGATTCGGAGGATCGTTTTTTGATGAGGCCGCCACAGATGATCCAGGCATTCACAACGCGATTTGGAGCCGGCATAAAGCGGCCGGGGACGGAATCGAAGATCGAGCGTTCGGAACGATTATCTCAGATCTACCCGCCGTCGCCGCCGAGTATCCATTCGGGGTCGGCTTAGGAGCTTCCCAGATGAGTGGGCAAGTGTCAGCGAATCAAAATAGTTTAACGGTATTTGTGTCTACCGAAGGCGAGCACGCCCGTGTCGTTTACGAGATTGGAATACTCGGATTTTGCGGAATCTATCTCATTCGAATTGGCTCAGTCATCATCCTGATGACATTGATCCAATCGATCCCTTCAAATGATCGACAAGCAAAATATGCCGCGTGGTGGCCGACTGTGATCCTCATTTTCTTCGGGTTGAATATGAGTATCGTGTTCGATCATATGCAAGCGACTTACCAAGCTATTGCGCTGATGTGTCTCCTTTCGGTCTTTGAGATGCAGGCCCGCTCGAAGGTGCGGCGTTGAAGCTCACTCCTCAACCCCGTTCCATCGTCTGCGTTGCTCCTGTGTTACCGACCGACACCCGGCAATATTCGCTGGCATTGGCCGAAATGAACTGGCTCCGGGCATTGATTTGCGGGGCGGCGTATCACGACGATTCCGTAACCGGAAGAGCCTTGACTTGCTTCGATTCAGTACTGAATCGTCGCATCCGACTTTCGACTGAAAATCGTTGTATTCGAGAAGCGATCCCGGCGAAGGATGTCCATTTCCATCCCACCGCCGAGATCCTATCAGGTCTGTTGTCCAACTTCGGGCTGAAGAAATCTTCAGAATACTCAAATGATGCCATCTTCTCCAAATTAGATCGGGCCGCATCTCGAAAATTACGAATGACGGATCGACTCGTGATCGGTCGAGAAGATTGCTGCTTGCAGACGTTCCGAGCCGGGCACCGGGTCGGGGCGATAGCA
>JAYSYJ010000211.1:0-35953 GCA_043727675.1 Fimbriiglobus sp. | reverse complement strand
AGGAGAAGCTGGGACGGATTCGACCCGCCAACATCGGCCAGGCCAGCCGCGTAAGTGGCATCACCCCGGCCGACTTGGCCGTGCTGTTGCTCTGTTTGGATTGAAACCGCTTCCTTGTCTTTGCCCCACTCACCCTTACGATTTGTCTACCCCACCTGTACGAGGCAATTCATGCACCGTCCCTTGTTCACCATTTTGACTGTCGCTCTGAGTTGCTCCGCCGTGTCTGCGGAGAACTGGCCGCAGTGGCGCGGGCCTAAGAACGACGGAATGTCGACCGAAAAAGGGTTGCCGTCGAAATGGAGTGCGGACGAAAACCTCGTCTGGAAGACGAAGCTTCCGGGGCCGGGGGCGAGCACACCGTGCGTCTGGGGAGACCACATTTTCGTGACGGCCCAAGAAGAAAAGGGGCTGAGTCTACTCGGGATCGGCACCGACGGCAAAGAACTCTGGAAAGCGATGCTCAGCCCCAGCAAAAGCACCGCTCGAGGTGATGAAGGGAACATGGCCTCGGCCTCGTGCAGCACCGACGGTAAGCTCGTGTTTGCGTTCGTCGGTTCGGGGGAACTCGTCGCTTTCGACTTCACTGGGAAACAAGTTTGGAAAGTCGATACGGCCAAAGTCTACGGAGCGTACAAGATCCAGTTCGGTGCTCACTGGACGCCGGTGTTGCACAAGGGGAAACTGTACGTTCCGTTGATGCACCAGAAGCTCCAGCAGATCGTCTGCTTCAACGCGGCGGACGGCAAGGAACTCTGGAAGGCCGACCGGACCAGTGATGGGAAAGGCGAATCGCCGGACGTCTATTCGTCGGCGTTTATGTGGGAAAAGGGAGATAAAGCGCTGCTGATTGTCCACGGTAACGATTACTGCACCGCCCATGAACTTGCCGACGGCCAAGAAGTCTGGCGTGTGACAGAACTGAATCCGAAACAGAATTACAACAATCATTGGCGCTCGGTATCGTCGCCGCTGGTGACGCCCGATCTCATTGTGGTGCCGTCGTGCAAACAGCATCCGACCGTCGCCATCGATCCGAATACGGCGAAGGGCGAAATCGCCCCCGGTGCCAGTGCCGAGAAATGGCGTTTTAAGAGTACGCCGGATGTGCCATCGCCGTTGCTCGTGGATGGCGTCGTCTATTTAATGGGAGCCAACGGTCAACTCACGGCAGTCGATGCGAAGACGGGTCAAGAACTGTACGATCTGCGGGTGACCAACGAACGCCACCGGGCCAATCCCGTCTACTTCGATGGAAAGATTCTGCTCGTCGGCCGCGAAGGGAACATGGTGGTGGTGAAATCGGGTCGGGAAGCTGGGGACGTGCAAAAAAGCAAACTCCCGGACACGTTCACCGGTTCCCCGGCCATCAGCGAGGGTCGCATTTACCTGCGCGGCTGGAACTACCTGTGGGCGATTGGGTCGAAGTGAATCGTCCCGGAATTTTGTACCGCATGAGACACGCATGATCGAACTCGAAGGTCTGACCAAGTCGTTCACCGGCCCGGATGGCGTCCCGGTGTGTGCCGCTGAGAATGTGAGTTTCTCTGTGAAGCCGGGCGAAGTCTTCGGACTGCTCGGCCCCAACGGTGCCGGGAAGACCACGACCTTGCGAATGCTCTGCACGGTGCTCAAGCCGACGGCCGGGTTTGCGTCCATCGCTGGTTTCGACGTCGCAACCCAACCTTCGGAAGTCCGCAAATCGATTGGCTTCCTGTCCGCCAATACCGGTGTCTACGACCGGATGACCGCCCGAGAAATGGTGAACTACTACGGCCGACTGTACGGCATGGCCGGCCAACAGTTGGAGGAGCGGATCGACGAACTGTTCAAACAACTGCAAATGAACGACTTCCGCGATGTCGTCGGTGGCCGGCTGAGCACCGGAATGAAACAAAAAGTGTCGATTGCTCGGGCGCTCGTTCACAATCCGCCGGTGCTGATTTTCGACGAACCGACCAACGGCTTGGATGTTTTGGTGCAACGGGCGGTACTGCAAAACATCGCGGGACTGCGGTCTCAAGGCAAGACGATTCTATTCAGCACGCACAATATGAACGAAGTGCAGAAGCTCTGTGATCGCGTCGCCATCATGGGCCAAGGGCGCATCGTCGCCTGTGGGACACTGCCGGAACTCCGGGAACAGTACCAACAGCAGGACTTGGAAGAGCTATTTTTCAGCTTGGTGTCGTAAATCGTTCTCTTCGAATAGCACTTCGCACCGATTTTCCGCTCATCTGTCGGGTTTTTCGGGAGCGCCGCGCGTGAAAATCATTTGGAATTGTTGAACGAGTTGCGATCTGTTTTGTGGCGCTCTAGGTTTGGCTGTCGCTTCGGTGACACCGGCTTGTCTCATGTCAGACGCCGGTTCCGTATCGGAGGAACCCGCCATGGTTCAGATGATTTCCTGCAATCTCGCTGTCCTTGCTATCGCTGGTATCTACTACGCTTGGCGTGATCGCTTCTCGACGGTCGCCCAAAAACGGGCGATCCTGCGGGATCGCGTGGCTTACATGCTCTGGGTCGCCGCCCAACGAGCGTGAACTTTCGCCTGGTGTAGCAACAGTTCCAGCCGCCGAGTTACCCGGAACTCGGAATCTCATTTCTTGCCCGCTCTTACCTTTATTCTCGTATCGGTACTCTTACCCCCGCTGGGCAGCCGGGGGTACGTTTTATTCCATCGTCGGTATCATAGCTGAACCTTGCGGATGTACGCCAGTCTCTTCTGGCGGGTTCGCAATTCAACACCGCGCCACCCAGACCAAGGGCGGCGTCTTCGGAGACCGTCGCATGGCCGCCAAGATCGACATGGTGAAGTTCGCCAAGTTCTGCAAGGAAAACGGCTTCATCTTCCAATCCTCGGACATCTACGGTGGCCTCAACGGCTTCTGGGACTACGGCCCCCTCGGCGTCGAACTGAAGAAGAACATCAAGGATGCCTGGTGGCAGGACATGGTCCGCAACCCGCCACCGGGCCCGGATGGCCAAGAGATCCGCATGGTGGGGCTGGATTGCAGCATCATTATGAACCCCGCCGTGTGGGTAGCGAGTGGACACGCGGGGGGTTTCGCTGATCCAATGGTGGACTGCTTGACATGCAAGAAACGATTTCGTGCAGATAAGATCTTCACATTCGATATCATCGAACCCGCATCTCAGCCCGGACTTCCATTTGAAAGTTATGGGCCAGGTAACAGTTTGAGTACACCTCAGCGTGTCACGCTCAGTTCTTTCACTCTGCAAGCAGATCACGAAGCTGATGCACGAGTGACAGCAAATGAACAAGTCGAGAATTTGAAACGGAAGAAGAAAATACCGGGCACTGCTCAAATGCTTGGACGAGGCACTGGAGAGCAAACGAAAGGGCATAAGGTTCCATGCCCAGAGTTGACATGCGAGGGAACATTGACAGAACCCCGCGCCTTCAACCTTATGTTCGAGTCGCACGCCGGCCCTATTGCGTCCGAAGAAAACAAAGTCTACCTCCGTCCCGAGACGGCGCAGGGGATGTTCGTCAACTACCGTAACGTCCTCAACAGTACCCGGCTGAAGCTTCCATTCGGGATTGCGCAGATCGGCAAGGCGTTCCGAAACGAGATCAACCCGCGCAATTTCATCTTCCGCTCGCGCGAGTTCGAGCAGATGGAGATCGAGTTCTTCTGCCGGCCGAGCGAGAGCATGAAGTGGTACGAATACTGGCGCGATCTGCGTAAAAAGTGGTACAGCACCCTCGGCATTCAATCGTCGAACCTCGTGCCGCGCGAACAGGGACAGGAAGAACTGGCGCACTACTCCATCGGCACGACCGACATCGAATATATGTTCCCGTTCAGCGAGGAACCGCAGGAGTTGGAGGGTGTGGCCCACCGGGGATCGTACGATCTCGAAGCGCACGCTGCGAAGAGCGGCAAGACCGACGACCTGGCATACTTCGACGAGGAACTCTGGAACAACGACAGCCAAAAGCTGAGCACGCGATCGTTCAAAGAGTGGTTGAAGTCGAACCCGACGGCGGAGGAGATTGCAAAGTACAAGTTCACCCCGCATGTCATCGAGCCGAGCGCCGGAGCCGACCGCTTCGCCCTCGCGGTTCTTTGTGAAGCGTACCACGAAGATAAAATCACCGACGCCAAGGGGAACCTCGAAGAACGGATCGTCATGCGCTTCCACCCGCGGCTGGCCCCGTTCAAAGCGGCGATCTTCCCGCTCGTGAATAAGGACGGCATGCCCGAGAAGGCGATGAAACTGTACCGGGAGTTGAAAGCCTATTTCAACGTCTTCTACGACGATAAAGGTGCGGTCGGGCGGCGCTACCGCCGGCAGGACGAAATTGGCACGCCGTTCTGCATCACTATCGACGGCGAAACGATTGCCCACGACATCGTGACGATCCGGTACCGCGATGAAATCGGCGCCGATGGCAAACCGGTGCAACGCAGCATCAAGTCAAGTGACGTGAAGCATGAAATTTGGAAAGCGCTGGCGACGAGTTAGTCCGTAACCAATGGTCGATCAGCACCAATGCCATCATCGCTTCGCCCATGGGCACGAAGCGGGGCAGTAAGCACGGATCGTGGCGACCTTTCACCAAGATGTCGGTCGGTTCCCCCGATTGCGTGACGGTGCGTTGCGATCTCGGGATGCTGCTCGTCGGTTTGATCGCCACCCGGCAGACGATCGGCATGCCGGACGAAATGCCGCCGAGCATACCACCGTGGCGGTTGGTGTCGGTGCGGAACCCTGGCAGGTACAAATCGTTGTTCTCGCTGCCACGTAACAGTGCGGCAGCAAAGCCGTTGCCGTACTCGAACCCGGTGACCGCGGGAAGTGACAACATCGCCTTGCCGAGGTCGGCTTTGAGTTTGTCGAAGACTGGCTCACCGAGGCCCGGTGGCACGCCGACAGCGACCATCTCGCAGATGCCGCCGATGGAATCGCGGTCTTTACGAACAGCGTCGATCAAAGCGATCATTTCGGCGGCTTTCGCCAAGTCGGGGCAGCGGATCGGCGTGGCTTCGACCTGGTCCATGGTGATGGCGGTCGGGTCGGGAACGTCGACGCGAATCGACCCCACTTGGGTGACGTAGCCTTGAATGCGGATTCCCTCGCGGGCCAATAATTTCTTGGCGATGGCCCCGGCGGCGACCCGACAGATGGTTTCGCGGGCACTGCTGCGACCGCCGCCGCGGTGATCGCGGAACCCGAACTTGGCGTCGAACGTGTAATCGGCATGGCCGGGACGGTACTTGTTTTGAATGTCGCCGTAGTCGGTGCTGCGTTGATCGCCGTTGCGGAAGAGAATGCCAATGGGCGTGCCATCGGTGCGACCCTCGAAGATGCCGCTCCAGATTTCCGGGAGGTCAGCTTCATCGCGTTGCGTGGTGAGTTTCGACTGACCCGGTTTGCGCCGGCGTAAATCGGGAAGCAAATCGTCGATGCTCAGTTCCAATCCGGCAGGGCAGCCGTCGATGATGCAAAGGTAACCCGGCCCGTGGCTGACGCCCGAGGTGGTCACGCGGAAGAGGGTGCCGAAGGTGTTTCCTGCCATACGCGGATTATACTGGCTGCGGCACTGCGAAAAGGATTAAGTGTCCGAGGTGTTGTCGCCGACAGACGCTAATATGGCCGAAAAGGATCGTTGTAGGGTTCGTCATCCCATCAGGAGTCCGCCCATGCGCGGTTTAACGATTTTACTGGTCGCAGCGGCATTGGCGGGTGGTGTGTCGGCCCAACCGAAACCGGTCGCGGACGACCCAACGCGCTTCGGGATCACGCCGAATCTCGACCTCTATCCGCAAAACACTCCAAAAGCGACTCTCGATACGGCGACGAAATTGCTCGAAAATAAACGCTACGAATACTTCGTCGCCCATGTGCTCGACCCGGAGTACCTCGAAGTCAAAATTCTGGATCGTGCCCAAAAGCTCACGAGGGAAGTGGAACTCCAACTCCTCCAAAAGCGTGACGAACAAAAACTGAATCCGGATAAAGTGAACAGCCGCGACAAGCTGCCAATTGAACCGAAAGCGTTTGCGGAAGCGGTTCGCGAAGAAGCGATCAGCCGCTCTTTCAAATTTGTGGTGCAAGACCTGCGAGCGCACCTGATCGAGTATCCGGAGAACCTCAAAGCGTTCCGGAAGCTGCTCGTGGCCGGGGAAGTCGCTGATACTGGCACCACGGCCACGTTCACGCACAAGGACATTCCCGGCAAATCGGTCTACCTTAAAAGTAACGGCAAGCGTTGGTTCCTCGAAGACAAACAAGTCGACGAGCCGAAACCGATGCCCGAGAAGTGAGCACCCGCGCCGATGATCGATCTCCGCAGTGATACCGTGACACGACCGACGGCCGGCATGATGGCGGCGATGATGGCCGCACCCGTCGGCGACGACGTTTACGGCGAAGATCCGACTATCAACGCTCTCGAAAGCAAAGTGGCGGAGTACCTTGGCCACGAGGCCGCGCTCTTCGTGCCGTCGGGGACGATGGCGAATCAAATTGCGGTGCGGTTGCACTGTCGACCGGGCGACGAATTGCTTTGCGAAGCGACCAGCCACGTCGTGCTCTGGGAAGGTGGTGGCCCGGCCGCGCTCAGCGGTGTCTCGGTCAATCCGGTACACGGTCGCAACGGGCTTTTGGAACTCGGGTTGGTTGAACGCGGGATGCGTCCGAACGACATCCATAGCCCCCACACTCGGCTTGTCTGGCTCGAGAACACCCATAACCGGGGTGGCGGTACGGTACAGTCCATCGAGTCGATCCGTGAAATTTTCAGTTGGGCCCGCCAACACAAATTGGCGTTGCACCTCGACGGGGCACGCCTCTGGAACGCGGTTGTCGCTTCTGGGATTTCGGCGAAAACTTGGGCGAGTCACTTCGATACTGTCAGCGTCTGTTTCAGCAAAGGCTTAGGCACCCCGGTCGGCTCGGCGCTCGCCGGTTCTGCGGAACAAATTCAACTCGCCCGGCGGTACCGCAAACTCTTCGGCGGGGCGATGCGGCAAGCAGGCTTCCTCGCGGCGGCCTGCATCTACGCGATGGAACACCACATCGAGCGGTTGAAGGACGATCACCTGCACGCTCAAATTTTGGCGGATGCGATCCGGGACATTCCTGGCTTAAAACTGGTTCCCGAGGTGGTCGAAACCAACCTCGTCTGGTTCGAGGTCGATGGCAAACGATTCCAGACTCCGCTCGCGGTCACGTCGAAACTCCGCGAGCAAGGAATCTTGATGTCCGCGCTCGGTGAAACGACGGTACGAGCTTGCACCCACCTCGATGTGACCCACGACGATTGCATTCGGGCTGCGGCAGCCATTCGCACGCTACAATAAAACTGTTGTCCATTCTGGTTTGGGAACCCGTCATGACGATGCCTGCCCGTTTCGGTCTCTGCTTGGCATTGGCCGCTCTCATCGTGGTTCCGACTCAGGCGGAATCCCCACCGGTTGCTGATCCGATTCCAGGTTTGCTGGCCACGGCCAAAGCGCAATTCCAAGACATCCAAGTCGAGACGCTCCCCAACGGTTTGAAAATCTATTTGTTGCCGGTGAAGGGTGCCCCGGTTGTCACCACGATGGTGGCGTACAAAGTCGGCGCTGCCGATGAAGATGTCGATCAGACCGGTCTGTCGCACTACCTCGAACACCTGCTCTTCAAGGGCACCGATAAGCTGAAACCGGGCGACATCGACCGCATGACCCAGCGCAACGGCGGCAGCAACAATGCCTACACCAGCGAAGATATGACGGTCTACCATTTCGATTTCGCGGCTGACCGTTGGAAACAAGGTCTCGAAGTGGAGGCCGACCGGATGCGGCAAACGCGGATTGACGACAAGCACGAATTTCAGCAAGAGAAAGGGGCCGTGATCTCGGAATTGAAGGGGGGCGAAGATCGGCCGGGCGAGTTGGAATACAAGGCGATCCTCCCACTCTTGTTCCCGAAAGATTCCCCGTATGCCCACCCCGTGATCGGCGAAGAAAAACATGTCCGTGCCGCCACCGCCGAGATCATTTTGCGGCATTACAACAAGTGGTATCACCCCAACAATGCGTCGGTGATCATCGCCGGAGGATTCGACCCGAAAGAAGCGGTGGAACTGGTCACCAAGCTCTTCGGGAAAATTCCTAAATCCGAGCTGCCGGATCGGAAACCGACTCCCAAAGCCAGTATGCGTGAGAAGTTGGTTCGGAAAGAATTCATGAGCAAGTTCGACGTGGCCCGCTGCACGATCGGCTTCAACGGGGTGAAGATCGGCGACCCGGACGATTATGTACTCGACATGCTGAGCACCGTGCTGAGTACGGGTAAAACTTCCCGGCTGCACAAGCGATTGGTCGAAGGTGAACTCCTCGTCAACAGCATCAGTAGCGGTAACAATTCAGGCCGCTACCCCGGTTGGTTCTCGGTGCAGTTCGACATGCTCAAAGGGAAGGATCGGACTAAAGCGGAGGCCATCGTCTTTGAAGAACTGGTCAAGATGGCGGAGAAACCGGTCGGTGACGAGGAATTGAAACGAGCACGTCGCCAGATTCTCGCGTCGTTCATCTTCAGCCGGGAAAGCGTCCACAATCTCGCTGATGCGGTGGCCAAGTCGGTCACGAACGAAAGCCTTGACTACCTGAAAACGTACCTCGATAAGGTCATGGCGGTCACACCCGAGCAGATTCAATCCGCATCCAAGAAGATGCTCCTGCCGGCGCAAGCCGTGGTGGTCTGGGCCGTGCCCGAAGACGATCCCTTGCCGGCAAATGGCACGAAGAAATACGATAAAAAAGAGAAGCCATCGGCTCGATTGCAACCGAAAGACACCACCGCAGCAGGCGGTGCGATCTTTAACCTCAAAGATGTCAAACGGGTCGAACTGAAGAACGGCCTCGTGCTGCTGATGCTGGAAAATCGGCGCTTGCCGATTATCGCCGTGGAGGCGCACGTGGCCGAGATTCGCCTGCGGGAAGAGAAAGGCCAATCGGGGATTGCGGCGCTCGTCGGCGAGATGCTCGAAGAGGGCACCGCGACGCATACGCATGAACAAGTCTCGAGCATCATCGAAACCACCGGCGGCAGCATGTCGCTGAGTTCCGGCGGTGGCACGCTGAAAGTCCTCACGCCCGATCTTCAGGTCGGTTTGGGTCTTTTCCTCGAATGCCTGTCGCGGCCTTCATTTCCGATCGATAGTGTCGAGCGAAAACGTGATCAGTTACTGTCCGTGATTGCCGACGTCGACACCCAGCCTCAGAACCGCTCCAAACGGATGCTCGACGCGGCCATTTACGGCGACCATCCGTACGGTCGGTCGTCGTTTGGGGAACGTCGGATCGTCGAGAAACTCACCAGCCGAGATCTGAAAGCGTTCCACGCGGCCCACTACGCACCGAATCGAACGACGCTCGTTTTGGTCGGTGATTTCGACTCGACTGAGATGGTGAAAACCGTGGAGAGCATGACGGCGGATTGGAAACCGGTGGTGGCCGCCGAGTTAAAATTGCCAGAGATTCCTAAGGCCGGTGAACCCGGCGAACGGATTTTCTCCGACCCGCAAGCTTCACAAACTCACGTGTATATTGGTCACTTGGGTATTCAACGCAATCACCCGGATTACCACACGCTGCTGGTGATGGACAATGTGCTTGGCACGGGGCCTGGGTTCACGGATCGTCTATCGGCCACCTTGCGGGATCGCCAAGGTTTGGCGTACACCGTCAATGCGACCATCGCGAACACGGCCGGCGATCAACCGGGGCAGTTCGTCGGTTACATCGGCACATTCGCCGAGAAGTACACCTGGGTTCGGGAAGGCTTTTTGAAGGAAGTGAATCGCATCCGCGACGAGAAAGCCACCGAATTGGAAGTGGAAGATGCCAAGAAGTATCTCCTTGGCAGCCTGCCCTTCCGCTTCACCACGAATGAGGGTGTGGCCGGGCAACTGCTGATTGCAGAACGATATAAGCTCGGACTCGATTTCTTGGAAACCTATCGCAAGAAAATCGAGGCGGTGACCGTCGCCGATGTTCAGGCGGCCGCGAAGAAACATCTCGACCCGAAGAAGCTCACGATCATCGCGGTCGGGCCGATTGACAGCTCCGGCAAAGCACTCCCGGCCGTGAAAGACCAATGACGTCGCCGAACGGCTGAGGCCGTAGGAACGTAGAAAAGAACAGTCATTCCAAATTGCTTAGGATTCCGCTATGAACGGCAATGTGAAGACCGTGCTGGTGCTGGGGGCCATCGTGCTCGCGGTCTTCGGCATCACGGTGATTTCGAACTACACGAGCCGACCCGAAGCAGATAAAAATAAGCCCATTGAAGAAATCTCGGCGTTGAATTCGTTTGAAACAGTTCGGTATGGGGTCAACCAGATTTACTACAGCCCGAAGAGTGAAGAGCGTGCACTCCGAGAGTTCCCCGGTTATTTTGAAGTCAACGATGAAGAACACACCGTCACGTACTGGTTCCATAATCCGAACCCGGTTGCCGTGGATGTGACGGCGGTGCGGCGAAGTTGCAGTGCCTGCACCAGTGCCCGTTTGGCAGTGTTTCCGCCAAGAGTCGCCAATCCGGATGCGGATCTCGTTGGCCGGGCTGCACTCGGAGTCGCCGGGGCCGAAGCGATCGGCGTGGCCGACTTGGAACATCGATTGGCGACCTATCCCGCTGCGGATTGGAAACTGCTCGACTTCGATCACCCCGAGGTTCGGCAGGTGGTTCCTGCTGCCGGGGCCGATGGGTCGCCGACCTGGGTGGCGTTGCAGCTCAAATTCAAAGTCCGTCAAAAAGGCCCCAAGCTGCTCGAAGCGACACTCGGCTTTAAAGCGACCAATCAAACGACGACGCTGGAGACCATCTTCAAAGTGGGATTCATCGGGATGCCCCGTTTCGAAGTGCTACCGGTTCAGATCGACTTTCACGAGATGGATGAAAACACACCGAGCAAATCGGAAGCCATCATTTACTGGTCGTCGACGGTGCCCCAAAAGGATTTGGCCCCGCCGAAATGTTCCGAACCGGCCAGCGAGCCGTTCTTGACATTCTCGACACCGGTGCCGTTGACCGAGAGCGAAATTGGCATGTTGCTCACAAGAAATTCACGACCGGATTCGCCGGCCAAAGTGTTGGGTGGTTATCGGGTGATGGCGACACTGCATCGTAAGAATCCCGCTCCGAAACCGGGTCAGCCTTTGGAATTAGATATCGGACCGCTGGAAAAGTCGTTCGTCGTTTTGGGGGACGGAAACGAAGCCGATCCTCCGGTCGTTCGGGTGAAAGCGACCGTGGTCGGCCTCGTGAAACTGTTCAACGGCAGTGCGGTCGATCTGGGTTCGTTCTCCTCGAAAGATGGTACGTCCAAGAATTTCACCCTCCAAAGTGATCGACTCGATTTGGGACTGGAACTTGCACGGGAATTCACATCCCCGAAAGTTCTCGAAGTGGAACTCGACGCCCCCACAAATGACTCGGGACGACGCGAATGGACGCTCAAGGTGAAAATCAAGGCCGGGGCCACCTCGGGTAATTTTTCCGTGGATAGCGTGGTGGTGCTCCGAGACATGGCAACGCGGCAACTGGTTCGGTTCCCGGTTAAGGGAACGGCGTTTATACGGTAATTGCTCTCGCGGAGAGCCTTCGTTTCAGGTAACTCCACTCGAATGGATTCGAGCCACGAGGATAGCGGAATGCCGAGTCAACTACGATTCGCCCGGTTGCGTGCCGGAGTGGTCCAAACGGGGTTGCTGTTGCGAGTGTTCGCGGGCTTGACAATACTTGTCTGCGTCGCAGCGGTGACCGGCCTATGGATGGCGAATCGCGCCGAGCAAATCAGCACACCAGTACTGACACCCGTCGAAGATGCACCGGCGCAGCCAACCGGGCCGAAGCCCGGCACCGTCGGTGGAATCCCAATTTTTGCGGGGTGGCCCAAGGCTGCTCCCGATCTAGTCCTGGTCATCTCGGGGCAATCGTTCGGATACTTGCAGCCGTGCGGTTGCAGCCGCCCGCAACTCGGCGGATTGGAACGACGCTACAATTTCATGCAAGCGCTCCGGGCCAAAGGTTGGAATGTTGTGGGTCTCGACGTCGGCGACATCGCACCGGGAAAAAGTTTGAAAGAAGTCACCGCCCAGTCGCTCCAAAAATACAAATTCAGCATGAAAGCCTTAGCCGAGATGGGCTATGCGGCCGTCGGATTGGGAACGACTGACTTTGCCCAGCAACTGAATGAACTGATCGGGCAATTCGCTCTGAACAACGAAAACAAGCGACCGTTTCTCCTCTCCGCGAATATCGAAGGCGTTGTCAAAAACGCTGTCGGCAATGACTTTAAGAAGATCAAGCGGGTTGATCTCTACCCGGCGTCCAACCCAAAAGAACGGCCCTTGGTGGAAGCCTTCGAAGTGGTCGAAGATCCGAAAGTGCCGTTCGTGGTGATGAGTCTCGTCGCCGCGTCGGTGGCCTCGGAGGTGATGAAAGCCGACCCATCGCTCGACTTCGGCCAACAGAGCGTGATTTTGAAGCAAACTTTGGCGGACTCCGCGAAGCACCCGTCCAAGCCGGACTTGAAGGTGCTTCTCTATCAGGGTACCGAGGCCGAAGCGAAGGTCGTCGCCAAAGACTTTCCCGAGATTCAGTTGATTGTCTGCATCGGTGACGCATCGGAACCACCGCAGTTTCCGACACTGGTCAACGACAAGAAAACCCAAATTGTGACTGTTGGCCACAAAGGTCGGTACATCGGTGCCATCGGCATTTTCAAAACGGCCAATGGGCTGGATCTTCGCTACCAGCTCGTTCCGATGGACGAACAGTACCTCACACCCGAGGCGGTGAAAGACAATACCGTTTTGAACTTGCTCGAAGAGTATGCGGCCGTGGTGAAAAAAGACGACTTCCTGGCGAAAGCGGTTCTGAAACGCAACGCCCATGCGGCCAGCATCAAAAACCCCACTGCCAATCTGAAGTACATCGGCTCGGACGCTTGTGCGGCGTGCCATGCTGCCGAGTACAAGGTTTGGAAGTCGCACCCGCACTCGCACGCGTACGAGGCACTGGAAAAGAAGGCGACTCGGCCCGGCTTGCGGAATTTTGATCCCGAGTGCCTCAGTTGTCACACCACCGGTTTCGATTACGACACCGGTTTCAAAAACAACATCGACACTCCGTTGCTCTTGAACAACGGCTGCGAGAACTGCCATGGCCCCGGAAGCGGACACGCGGAGAAGCCCAAGAATAAGCAGTTGAACGACGCCATGATGCCTTGGCGGCTCAACGAGAACGACAAACTGCCGAGCAAGGAATACATGGAAAAAATGGGTAAGCTCGACCAAATTCAACGCGGTAGTGTGGAAGTGCCCGCCGCTCAACAACGGCTTGTGAACACGATTTCGGGAATGTGCATGAAGTGCCACGATGGCGACAACGACCCCAAGTTCGACTTCTACCAGTACATGCCGAAGCTCTACCATAGCGGTTTGAAAGCCCAAGGTCTACCGGGTGGGGCCAAGTGACCATCCGCGAAGCGACCACAGCGTACGAGTCGTGGTTGGCCGTCACCGGCAAGTTGGATGGGGCCGACCTCGATTACAAACACACGCTGATGTCGGACGCCCAAGATTCGTTCACGTTCTTCCGCGGCACCTATTACCGTTGGGCACAACACTGGCCAATGGTTTGTGCCAATCTCGCGGATGCACCCCGTGTTTTGGCCATTGGTGATTTGCACCTGGCGAACTTCGGCACGTGGCGTGACGGCGATGGTCGGCTTTGTTGGGGCGTCAACGATTTCGATGAGGCCGACGAATTGCCCTGCGTCCACGACCTTGTCCGACTCGCCGCCAGTGTGCTGTTCGCCAAAAAGAGTGGCAGTTTCGAAATCAAGTTCAAATTGGCGTGCACCGCGATCCTCAATGGGTATCGCTTGACACTCGAAGCGAACGGCGACCCATTCGTGCTGGAAGAACGTCACCCCGAATTGCGGGCGATGGCCATGTCGTCGGATCGCGATCCGATCCTCTTTTGGAAGAAACTGACCAAGGTTCTGGCGACTCCCTCAGTCGACCTACCCGCTGCGGCTCGGGACGCTCTGCTTGGTGATCTCCCGGTCGAACACCTCAAACCCGAGTTCCGGCTTCGTTCGAAAATCGGCGTGGGCAGTTTGGGAAAACAGCGCTACATCGTGCTGGCGGAGTGGGCCGGTGGCTGGATTGCCCGCGAAGCGAAAATCGTCGCACCCCCTGCGACCACTTGGGCGGGGAACAACACCAACCCTTCGCGCATGGCGGAAATTGTTGTGTCGGCGAAGCGTGCTGCCGATCCGTTCTATCGGCCTGGCCCTCAGTGGGTGACCCGCAGGCTGGCTCCGCGTTGTTCCCGGATCGAACTGGCTTCGCTATCTGCGACCAGCGATATCGAAGTTCTGCTCAGCTCCATGGGTGCCGAAACGGCGAATGTCCATCTCGGGTCGGCAGTCGCACCCGATAGCTTGCTCAACTACTTGACGGCTCTTCCCAGCGGGTGGTTGCCCGAAGCGGCCAAGGCGATGGCCGAACTCGTCGAAGCGGACTGGACAGAGTGGCGTTCGACGACAGCCCGTACTTGATGGCCCCGGCATGGTGGTGAAGACCCGCCGTGCCGAAGCGGTCACCGATTAGTCTTTTTCTTTGGCGCCGATATCAGCGAGGATTACCGCGGCGGTGTTGGCGTCGTCGGAACTATCGAACGTGGCGTACCCCACAAACTTCCCATTGACCACGGCCATCATCAAACCGTGCAGGTTGATCCCGGCTGCCTCCCACGCTTGGGTCACGCGTCCACCCAACCCCGCTTTATCGTCACCTTCGAATCGCATCACGGTGGGTTTTTGCACTTCGTGCATCCCGACGCTTTTGACGATATCCATTTCGGTTTTTGTTTGGGTGGGGGCGACCAACAGTTGCCCGGCCCCCGTTTTGGACTCCGAACGCTCGCTGTGGACGTACTCCAGATGGGCACCCGCCAGGGCCAGCGCCTTGAGTTTGGCGGCGGTTCCTCCGGGGATGTCGTCAACTTCGCACTGGTAAACGTGGACTCGCTTCATTCGGAACATGCGGAACTCCTTGGGGAAGCGGAGCCGAACGATTGAAAGACATGGGCATCGCGGCTCCTAGCACCGATCATAACCCTAGCCCCGCGAATTTCAAATGTGTAGGTTCAAAGAATCTCGATTGTCGTTCCGCCCCACCTGAAACGGGTTTCCCATGCGATTGGCTCTACCGCTGTTGTTGCTGCCCTTCTTCTTGCTCATCGCACTGGGCCAGCGACCGGTACCGAATTCGGAATTCACGTCGATCGCGTTTGTCAACGCGACGCTTTACACCGGCGTCGGCGACAAGCCCATTCCCAATGCCACGATGTGGATTCGCGATGGCAAAATCGTCGAAGCCGGCGCGGCCGCCGACGTGACCTTGCCGGCGAACTACCAGAAGGTCGACCTCAAAGGAGCGGTGGTGATCCCCGGTCTCGTCGACACCCACTCGCACATCGGCATCTACCCGAAGCCGTCGGTTCCCGCGAACTCGGACGGCAACGAGATGAGCGGCCCCGTCCAGAGCGGCGTGCGGGCGATCGATAGCATCGATCCCAACGACCCCGGAATTCGCATGGCCACGGCCGGCGGTATCACCACGGCGAATATCATGCCCGGCTCCGGGAACGTCATCGGCGGGCAGACGCTATACGTGAAACTGCAAGGGAAGAGCGTCGAGGAGATGCAGATTTTCGGCTTCAATGCGGGCGTCAAGATCCTCGGTGGCTTGAAAATGGCCAACGGCGAGAACCCCAAGGGTTACGGTCGTAACAAGCAGCAGGCCCCGTTCACACGGATGAAAGTGGCGGCTCTGCAACGCGAGCAGTTCGTGAAGGCCAAGGAGTACATGGAGAAGATGAAGGGCGACAAGAAGCCCGACCGCGATGTCAGTTTGGAACCACTTGTCGAAGTTTTGGAGAAGAAACGCACCGTCCACTTCCACTGCCACCGGGCCGATGACCTGATGACCGCGATTCGGATTGCCGAAGAGTTCGGTTTCGAGCTGGTGTTGCAGCACGCCACCGAGGGCTACCGCATCGCCGACGTGCTGGCGGCGAAGAAGATCCCCGTGTCGCTGACGCTCATCGACAGTCCCGGCGGCAAAGCCGAGACGATGGGCCTGCTCGAAGAGAACGCGGCGGTGCTCGACAAAGCCGGCGTCTCTGTCTCCATCAACACCGACGACTTCATCACCGAGAGTCGCTTCTTCCTCCGCACCGGTTCGCTCGCCATGCGTGGTGGCATGAGCGAATCGGCAGCGTTGAAAGCACTCACGCTGACCCCGGCGAAAATCATGCACCTCGACCAACGCATCGGATCGCTGGAAAAAGGCAAGGACGCCGACTTCGTGATCTTGAGCGGGGCACCGTTCAGCGTCTACACGAAGGTGCAACAAACTTGGATTGACGGGAAGAAAGTGTTTGACGCCGGGAACGCAGCGGAATTGGGTTACCGGGATGGTGGGTTCCTGCTACCGCGGGGAATGGAGGTGCCGAAGACGACGCTGGTGACAGGGCTCGGTTCGGCGATGGAAGCGGACTGGAAAATACCCGCCAAGAGTCAGCCGGCCAAGCGTGTGAAAATTCTGAGTAATCGCATCCATTTAGGCACAGGAAAAATCGCCGATGCTGGAGAAATCTTGATCGTGGATGGCAAAATAAAAAGCGTCGGTGCGCTGACTCCTGCAATCGACGGTGAGCAAGTCTTCTACGCCAAAGATGTCTCTCCCGGTCTCATTGATTCGTTCACCGTCGCCGGCCTTAGCGGAGCGTGGAACATCCCGGCGGATCAAGATCAAGATGAGCCGAGCGACCCGAATCAATCCGACCTCCGCGTGCTCGATGGCTTCAATCCGCTGGAACCGCTACTCGAATATTTGCGAGCCAACGGTGTGACCACGGTTCACACGACGCCGGGTCGGGTGAACCCCATCGCGGGCGGCACCGGCGTTTTTCGCTGCGACGGCCGCACGGTCGACACTGCCGCGCTGAACAAGGGCTTTGCCATGCTGGTGAACCTCGGCGAAGTGCCGAAGGAAGCATTCAAAGCTAAGGGTCCGCAAACCCGCATGGGCACCGCAGCACTCGTTCGCAAGCAGTTGGCCGAAGCCCAGACTTACAAAGAAAAGAAAAGCACGGTGCCACTGAACCCGAAGCACGAGGCGTGGCTCCCGGCGCTCGACGGCAAGGTGCCCGTGATCTTCGCGGCCCACCGCGCCGACGACATCCGCACGGCGCTGCGGATCGCCGAGGAGTTCAAGCTGAAGCCGGTGATCGCGCTCGGTACGGAAGCGTGGATGCTCGCCGACGAACTGGGGAAGAAGAAGGTGCCGGTGATCGTTCACCCCGCCATGCAACGGGCCGGCGGCACCATGGAAACAATGCACACGCTGCTGACGAACGCGGCCATCTTGCAGAAGGCCGGCGTGCCGGTGCTGCTCGGCACCGCTTACGAAGGATATGTGCCCAAGATTCGCAACTTGCGCTCCGAGGCGGCCATGGCTGCCGTCAACGGTTTAGGCCACGCCCAGGCGATGAAAGCGATCACGCTCGACGCCGCGAAGTTCCTCGGCATCGACAAAGATCACGGCAGTTTGGAAGTCGGCAAAACCGCCGACTTGGTACTTTACGATGGCGACCCCTTCGAGCATTCCACCCATGTGGTGCTGACGATCATGAACGGCAAGGTCGTTTACGATCGTGCGGAATATTTGAAGTTGCCGTTCGAGCGCCGAATTCTCCCAATCGTCAGCGGCGGAGCCGGTGCCGGTTGTTGTTTGGGTCTCTGGTGAAAGGGCACGGAACGTGCCAAGGAATATAACTTTACGGTCCATCCTCTTTCAGGAGTCCACACGATGTTCACCCGTCGAGACATGCTACGCACAACGGTCGCCGCCGCGACCACCAGCCCCCTGCTGTTCGCCGCGGCCCGCGCCGCCGACGAGCCGGCCCCCGCCGGGTTCACCCTGCCGAAGCTGCCCTACGCCAACGATGCGCTCGAACCGAGCATCGACGCCGAAACGATGATGATCCACCACGATAAGCACCACAACGCTTACGTGACCAACCTGAACGCGGCGCTGGCGAAGTCTGCACCCGAACTGCTTCGTCAGCCAATCGAAACGATCTTGGCCGACTTGAAAAGTGTGCCCGAAGCGATTCGCCCCGCCGTCCGGAACAACGGCGGTGGTCATTGGAACCATACCTTCTTTTGGGGCGTCATGGCTCCAATCGGCAAAGGTGGCGAGCTGAAGGGCGACTTACTCAAAGCCATTGAAGAGTCGTTTAAGTCGGTCGAGGAGTTCAAGAAAGCCTTCGCGGCGGCCGCCACCACACGCTTCGGTAGCGGTTGGGCCTGGCTGGTGCCAGGTAAGGAGAAGCCACTCGCGGTCGTCAGCACGCCGAACCAAGACAACCCCCAAATGGAAGGCGGCGCCACCCCGATTCTCGGCCTCGATGTGTGGGAACACGCTTACTACCTCAAGTACCGCAACCTCCGACCGAAGTACATCGAAGAATGGTGGAAGGTCGTCAACTGGGACGCCGTCGCCGCAAACTTCACCGGAAAGAAATAATCCGGTGTTCAACGCGGAGTCACAGAGAACACAGAAAAGTTTGGTTTTTGTATCCTCCGCGTCTCTGCGTCTCCGCGGTAAAAATTCTTGATTCGGATATGCAACGATGCCGCTAGAGAATTGTCGGGTTGTACTGGTACGCACTCACTATGCAGGGAACCTCGGCTCGGTGGCGCGGGGGTTGGCCAACTTCGGCCTCCGCGATTTAGTCCTCGTTGAACCGATCGCCAACAAGCAAAGCATGGATGCGGTGATGATGGCCACGCACGGGCTGGACATCCTTCAAAATGCCCGTGTCGTCGGCACGCTCGCCGAGGCTCTCGCCGATTGTTCCTTCGTCCTCAGCACGTCCGGTGAAATCGGTGGCCTCAAACGCAAAGGCTACTGGGGCACTCCCGAAGAAAAACTGCCCGCCCTGCTCGACGTGTTGCCCATCGCTTCGGCCGCGCTCGTCTTCGGCCCCGAACCACACGGGTTGACCGTCGACGAAATCACCCTCTGCCACGGCATGATGTTCATTCCCACAGCCCCGGGCCATGAGTCGTTGAATTTGGCCCAAGCTGTGGTGACCGTGCTCTACGAACTGCGAAAACTCTGGCTGGCCCGTGACGGCCGTACCAAGACCCTCGAATTGCCCGCGACCTTCGAGAGCCAAGAGCGGATGTTCCTGCACCTCACCGAAGCGTTGACGGCCCAACGGTTCCTTTGGGACTTTCGCGGGGGCGGCATTTTCCACGTCCTGCGCACCGTGATCGCGCGCGGCCAACCGACCCAGAAAGAAATCAAGATCTTCCACGGGCTCGCCACGCAATTGCTCTTCATCGCAGAGACATACCAAGTGCCCCACCCCCGCGACGTGCCAAAGACCCTAGCCGGGGAACGGCCACCGGTTGAAGGAGGAGAGCTGACATGACGACACTCGAACGGTACCGTGGCTGTCTACTCGGCCTCACCGCAGGGGACGCCCTCGGAACGACCCGGTTTCAGACTGAACGGCACGCCGCCGATCATATCTTTGAGGGGTTTGAAGGAGCCGGGCGTTTGGAATTTCAGGGCGAATGGACGGATGATACAAAGAACGCCGGGAGAAAATCGCCATGCGAGAACTGATCGAACAGCGTGCCGGAGAACTTCACGAGATGGCCGGGATTGTGTGAGACTAACAAATCTCCTTCCCAAGCGGTTCCTCATCTGCTTTAATGTTATTTCCTGCCAGACAGCACGTTGGAAGCTTCTATGCAATCGACGCACCGCCATGCCATCGGCATCAACCGCCGCGAACTGCTCCAAGTGGGCTACTCCGGACTAATCGGGTTGGGGCTGAGTCAGTTCCTCAGTGCGGCCGAGGCGCCGAAAACGAAGAAGCCGAAGTCGGTGATCGTGGTCTTCCTCACGGGGGCGGCGAGCCACATCGACACCTTCGATCCGAAGCCCGAGGCGCCCGTCGAGATCCGCGGCGAGTTCAAACCGATTGCCACGAAAGTACCCGGCATTCAGTACGCCGAACATTTGCCGATGCTGGCGGCGCGGGCCGACAAGCTCGCCATCGTCCGCTCGTTGACCCACCGTGACGACAACCACTTGGGGGCGTCGCACTATCTCGTGACAGGCACGAAGCAGCCGAATGGACGCTTCGACAAACCGCTTTCGCGCGACGACTGGCCGAGTTACGCGGCCGGGCTGAGCTATCTCAAGCCGCCGACCGCAGGCATCCCGGCCGGAGTCACGCTGCCGACATTTTTGGCGGAAGGTCCGCTCGTCTGGCCGGGTCAGCACGGGGGATTTCTCGGGGCGAAGCACGACCCGTGGCAGATCAACCAAGATCCGAACGGGGCCAAGTTCCGCGTCGACAATGCCCAACTGATGCCGGGCCTGGATGTGAATCAGTTCAAGGATCGCCTGGAGTTACTTGCGTCGGTCAACCGGCAGCAATCGACGCTCGCCGAGTCGCTCGAAGCCCGCAAGATGAGCGACCAACAGAAGAAGGCCGCCGAGTTGTTACTCAACGGTGCGGTGGCCAAGGCCTTCGATCTGAACGCCGAAAAGCCCGCCGACCGCGATCGCTACGGTCGGCATCTATTCGGGCAATCGCTGTTGCTGGCTCGGCGCCTCGTGCAAGCGGGCGTACCGATGATCCAAGCGAACATGGGCAGGGTGCAGAACTGGGATTCTCACGGCAACAATTTCGGCCGCTTGAAGACCGATTTGCTCCCACCACTGGACCGCGGTGTCTCGGCGCTGCTCGACGATTTGACCGCGATGGGGCTGCTCGACGATGTCATGGTGGTGGTCGTCGGTGAGTTCGGCCGGACGCCCAAAGTGAACAACGATAAAGGCGGCCGTGATCACTGGGCACGCTGTTTCAGCGCGGCCTTCGCCGGCGGTGGCGTTCGCGGTGGCCAAGTGATCGGGAAATCGGATAAGACCGCGTCCGACCCGACAGCATCCCCGTTCACCCCGGACGACGTCGGGGCGACGGTGTACCACCAATTGGGCGTCGATCACACGGCCGAAGTCAAAGATCGCACCAGCCGCCCGGTTCAATTGAACCGGGGCACTGTCATGCAGGCACTGTTCAGCGGCGGCTGATGCCAGTCCTACCCTACGGCAGCCACCACCGCATCCCCCATTTCGGTCGTCGTCCCTTTGCCGCCCAAATCGGGGGTTTTCAAACTCCCGCTTCTCAGCACTTTGGCCACGCCGTTGCGGACGGCGGCGGCGCTCGCCGTCAACCCGAGGAAGTCGAGCATCAACGCGGCGCTGAGAATGGCGGCCATCGGATTGGCGATCCCTTTCCCAGCGATATCCGGGGCGCTACCGTGAACCGGTTCGAACATGCTCGGGAACTCCCGTGTCGGATTGATATTGGCGCTGCTCGCCAGCCCGATGCTTCCCGCCACGGCGGCGCTCAAGTCGGTGAGAATGTCCCCGAACAAATTGCTGGCCACGACCACATCGAACGATTCCGGCTTACGGACGAAATCCATGGCGGCCGCATCGACGAGGAGCGATTGCGACTTCACTTCGGGGAACTCTTTCCGGACGGAATGGAACGCCGCGTCCCACAAACCCAGGCCCCAAACTTGCGCGTTCGACTTCGTGATGCTCGTGAGTTGTTTGCGCGGTCGCTTCATGGCACCTTCGAACGCGGCCCGCAGAATTCGCTCGCATCCCCGGCGGGTGAATATGCCGGTCTGCACGGCGATTTCGTGTTCGGTACCGGGGTAAAGATTCCCACCCACCGGGGCATATTCCCCCTCGGTATTTTCGCGGTAGACCATCATGTCGATGCTGCCAGGGGCTTTTCCGACGAGGGGGCAGGGCACCCCTTCGAACAAGTAGGCCGGGCGCAAGTTCACGTACTGATCGAACTTGCGTCGCATGGGTAAGAGCAATTCATGGATGGTCACACGGTCGGGCACGGCCGGGTCACCGATGGCCCCGAATAGGATCGCATCGTGCTGGTTCAGTACGTTCCAACCGTCTTCGGGCAAGATTCGACCATGTTTCAGGTAGTACGCACTGCTCCACGGTAAATGGTTGAACAATAGCTCGGCTTCGGGGTCGTGCTTGGCCGTGGCGGATTGGATCACCCGGACGGCTTGGTCGATCACTTCGGGGCCGATTCCATCGCCACCCATGACCGCGATTTGATGGTTTGCCATTGCACAAATCCTCTAGCTTCGCTATTTGCGTCGACCGGAAATTGCCCCCGATTGGGACAACCGGCCCGGACGGTGCCAGCATTCTTTAGGGAGCCAAATTCACTCGCCGAATTCCACCGGATGCGGTGAACGACACCACCCGAGACGTACAAAGTTTATAGGGTTTGGCTACAAATGGCCGTTTCGCCCACCTGAGGGCCGGCGATGGCGACGAAATTCCTCTCTACGATCCGTTCAATCCGCATCGGCATGCTGCTGATGCTCGGATTCGGCACTTGCGTGTTTTTAGCAGGGTGCAAAAATCGCGACGGTGGTCTGTTCTCGGGCCGCGATCCGCTCATCGGTGGAGAGAAAATTCCGCCGCAGGGCGTGCCGATTCCCGGTCGTGATGGCTACGGGAGCAACGGTGTGAAAGATCCGCTGTTGAAGGGATCGAGCGCCAGCCGTGACCCACGTGAGCCATATCGGCCCACAGCAGATATGACGAGTGCCGCCCTGGCTGGATCACGCCCATCCGACGACTACGATCCGCTGCGGATAGATGATCGCCGGACGACCGGTACCAAGACGACAACCCCCAGTGTACCCACGCTCAGCAGCGGTTCGACTGCTGACCAAATGATGGACGATCTGCGGCGGGTGGGTGGCCGGGTCTACGCTCCCATCCGGTTGCAGAATGGGGATTACGAATTCCGCTGTGCGTTGCCCCGCAACGAAAGTGGTGCACTCACCACCTTCACCGGTGTCGCCCCCACAGCCAACGCCGCCATTCGAGATGTTATCGAACAAGTCCGCGCCGAAAGCAAACGATAGCCATCGGACGCGATTCTTCCGTCACTCCACTCACTTCCCCGCGTAACTCTGTTGGAACGCGGCGACACCGGCACCCACTTTTCCGAAGCCTTGTTCCGCCAGTACCAGTTCCAGTGCGGCGATGGCACCGAGTACGTCGAAGGCGTCGACGTAGCCCATGTGCGAAAGCCGCCAGATCATGCCCTTGAGGTTATCTTGGCCGTCGGCGAATTTGAACCCGTGCTTCTTCTCGAGCATCTTCAACGTCGCAGAGCCGTCGATTCCGGACGGGACCACAATCACCGTCAGGCCGTTGTTTGGCCGCGCTGCGTAGAGCTTCAACTCCATGGCCGTCACGGCCGCCCGGCAGGCTTTGGCGACCTTGGCATGGCGTGCCCAAAGCTGTTCGATCCCCTCGGCACGAATCCGCTTCAAGCTGACGCGTTGTGCCTTAATCAGCGTGTTGGCCGGCGTGAATGGCGTGTCGCTCTCCGCGACCTTGGCAAGGCTGCGACGCAAATCGAAGTAGAAACCACGCGGTACCGTGGCATCGATCACCGCTTTGGCTTTCGGGCTGACCGAAACATACGCCAAGCCCGGTGGCAGCATGAGAGCTTTTTGCGAGCCGCTGACCATGATGTCCACGCCCCAGGCGTCGCAACGGCACTCCATGGCGCCCAAGCCCGAAATGCCATCCACGATCAGCAGCGCCGGTGTGGCAGCGACTAACTTGCCGAAGGCTTCGATGTCGTGGCCGACGCCGGTGCTGGTCTCGGAGAGCGTGGCGAAGACGGCTTTGGCGTCCGGATGCTCCTTCAAAGCGACTTGCAGTTGCTCCGGTGATACCGCCTGACCGTACGGTACCTCAACGACGACCGTATTCACCCCGAACGCTTTGAGCGCACTTTTCCAGCGTTCACCCCAACGCCCAGCGGTGAGCAGGATCGCTTTTTCGCCTGCGGCCAAGGTGCTACTGACGGCCGCGTCCATACCGCCGGTGCCAGAACTCGTGAGCGTGACGATGGGGTGGACCGTTTGGAAGACGTACTTCAAGTCCTCGGTCACTTCGGCGAGAATCGCCTTCGCTTCGCCGGAGCGATGGTAGCCAACGGGTTTGGCGAGTTCGAGCAGCGTCTCTTCGGGAACGGGCGTCGGGCCGGGCGTGAACAGGCGAGTCTTCATGGGAGAGCGGATCCGGGAACGAGGGAAAGCGTGTCTGACGACATCATTTTAGGTAGGGCGTTGGAGAAAGAAAGAACCCATCCGGTTAGCTTCTTACACCGTGGACGTCTCCGAAAACTTTTTGTGAACCTCGCGCCTTCTTTCTTATCCCTCATGGTGACCCTACCCCGGAAGGAGACACCCGATGCGCCCGATTCATTTCCAAAATCTGCGTCGTACCCCCACAAGTTTTCCTCCTTCCGGAGTCTTGCTCTTGAGCAGACCACGAATGAACCCGCCGGACTGGCAAACATCCACGGCCGAACTCGGGCCTGAAGATGGTTGCGATCCGCGGGTGTTCCACGACAAACCGTGGAACCAACCCCGCCAAGCGAGCCACAAAGCTCTCCAATTGTGCGGGCAGGTGTTGGAAGCTCTCGGAAGGATCCTCTCGGGGATGGCCGACGAGAACTTGCAAAACCTAGCGGTGGTGAAGGTCGAGCCGGCTCCGAATACGGGCCGGCTCCGCGTGACAGTCGCCGGAGATTCTCCAGCAGACGCCACAGACCCCAGCACCCGGACGGATGTTTTGCTCGCGTTGGAACGGGCCAGTGGGTTGTTGCGGAGGGAAGTCGCACGGGCGATCCACCGCAAGTATGCCCCCGAATTGATTTTCCACCTCGTTTGACATCTTGAGCTTTGACCGCGTGACGCACCCCCTCCGTGCGTCACGCTTTCGTTTTGTAACACCGGTTCAAATAGGCCCGCTCGATTTTCTCGCGTCGGGTCGCCGAAATCTTCAACGGAAGAGCTATACAATATCATCATGTGGCCAAACCGCGAAATCACCGATGAAATGCTCGAACAGGCCCGACAGGGTGAAACCGGGGCCGTGGATCGCCTCCTCGGCGAATTCCGCGAACCGCTGCGGCGGGTGATTAACTTGCGGCTCGATCCGGTACTCGCCCGTCGCGTCGATGCGTCGGACATCGTTCAAGATGTCATGATCGAAGCGAATCAGCGGCTCAAAGAGTACCTGAAGACGCCGAACATGCCGTTCCACATGTGGCTGCGGCACTTGGCCCAAGATCGCATCATCGACACCCATCGCCGGCACCGCTTGGCTCAACGCCGGAGCGTGGACCGCGAGCAATCACTCGCCAGGCCGGGTTGGGCCGACGACGATTCCGCCGCCTCGCTGGTCGCCCAACTCGTCGATTCGGATCGTACCCCGGCCAGTGAAGCCATCCAGCAGGAACTCGCGCGGAAATTGACCGCGGCCATCCACGAACTCGCCGATGACGACCGCGACATTTTGTTGATGCGGCACCACGAGCAACTGACTAATCAGGATGTCGCCGGGGCATTGGGCCTCACAGAAGCGGCCGCGAGTATGCGTTACTTGCGGGCGCTCCGACGGTTGCGATTGGTTCTGGTACCGGAAGCACCGAAGTAGCCATTATCACTTGGGAACATCCCAGACGCGGACGAACCCATCTCGGCCGCCGCTAAAGAGTTGATTGTTGCCAGCCCCGAAGCGGATCACGTGTGCAGCCTGTTTGTGGCCTTTATACTTCACCATCTGCTCGCCGCGCGTCGGATCCCAAACACGCACGGTGCCATCTTGCCCGGCCGACGCGAGGATTACTTTTTGATCCTGCATCGCGAAGTCGAGTGACCAGATATCGTTCTCGTGTCCGGTCAGTTCCCGCAGTTCCGATCCGGAATTTTCGTCCCAGATTTTGATGATTCCATTCCAACCGCCTGACGCGATGAGGTTGTCGTCCGGTGATAACGCGACCGCGTAAATTGGCCCTTTATGACCTGTCAACGTCAGACGCGGTTTGATGTCGTCATTCGTGAGATCCCAAAGTTTGATGGTTTTATCCGACCCCGCCGAAGCGACCGTCAAACCTTGCTTGTCGAAGGCGATGGCGGTCACCGTGCCGCCGTGCTGATAGAACTTGATCGGGGTCTGCTCTTTGATGTCCCAAACGAGGACGTTTCCCGAACGATCCCCCGTGGCGATGGAGCGTCCGTGGCCGGCCACGGCCACGCTGCGAACGCCACTGTTGCCGGGCAAAGTCCGCACCGATTTGCGTTTGTCCAAGTCCCAGATTTTCACGTTGCCGTCATCGCTGGCAGAAACGAACCGCTTACCGTCCGGGAAAAAATCGATCCCCCATACCGGGCCGCTATGTTCTTCGAGCGAATAGCGGACTTTGCGTTCGGCGATGTCGTAGATGATGATCCGACCGTCTTCCAATCCCATCGCGAGCGTTTTACCATCCGGGCTGGCGTCCACCGACCAAACCGGCCCCGAGTTACCGGGAAACGGCGTGCCGGATTCAGCGATCCCGTCCTCGATAGTGGCGAGCGGCACTGCGACTGCACTCGGTGTCGACTGTGGCAAAATGGCGAGCCAAAAACCGGACGTGAGCAGCACACCGATCAAAAACGGGATCGTCATGAGCAGCGCGAGTTTGACCTTCCATTTGCGAATCGCCCGGCGGGACAGTGTCGAAGCATGGGCTAGCGAACACGGTTCTGCCGAAGTCATCTCGCACGGCTGTGAGTTATGCTTCGACACGAACGGGGCCAGCTCCACGGCGAGTTCCGCTGCCGTGGAGTAGCGATCATCCGGATCTTTGGCCAGCAGTCGGTCGATGACATCTTCAAACCATTTGGGGACGTCCGGGCTGAAGTGATTCAGCGCGACGTGCGGTTCGTCGGCCACCCGGCGCAAGACGGCCAGCGGTGTCTTACCTTCGAACGGTGGCTTCCCCGCCAACGCTTCGTAGAGCACGACCCCGAGGCTGAACAGGTCGGCCCGGTGGTCGGCGTCATCTCCCTTGGCTTGCTCGGGTGCCATGTACAGTGGAGTGCCCGAGACGAACCCCGTCTTGGTCAGGCGTAAATCCTCGACGGCCCGTGCCAAGCCGAAGTCGGTGAGTTTCAGGCGGTCGTTGGGCGATTCCAACAGCATGTTGCCGGGCTTGATATCGCGGTGAATCAGTCCGCTGGCATGGGCCGCGGAGAGTCCGGCTGCGGCCTGTGACGCCAGACGAATCACGTCGTTGAGGGGGAGTTTGCCGACTCGGCGAAGACGCTGTTCGAGCGACTCTCCGCCGACGAGCTGCATCACGAAAAAGGGCAGACCCGATTTCGGATCTTCGTCGACTTGGTGAACCGCCACGATGTTTTCGTGCGACACCGCCGCGGCGGCGCGGGCTTCGCGGGTGAACCGTTGCCGGGCGGTGTTATTGCTCGCCAACGAGGGGTCGAGTAGCTTCAACGCGACGTCGCGTTGGAGGCTCGGGTCGAACGCATGCAGGACGACGCCCATGCCGCCGCGACCGACCACGCGAACCACGTCGAAACTACCGATGCGGCCGAGCATCCCCGGCTTGGTCGTCTTTTCCAAGAAGTCTAGATTCAGGTCATCGGTACGTTCGATACGGACGATCCCGGATTGAGATGGCTTCGACAAACTCACTTCATCGAGCGCTCTCCAAAGTGCCGAGTGTTTGGAAGGGGATTCGGAATCGATCCCGCGGAGCGATTCGGCGAGGATCGGCACTTCGGCCGTGGCCAATAAGTCGAGCCGCTTTTGGCAATCGACGCACTCGCCGACATGATCGGTGATTCGCTGGTCGTGTTCGGTCGACGAATCGCCGTCGATCAACTCGGCGAGTTCGAGTTCAGGCGGGCAATCGACCCGTGAACAGGTCGGCATTTTGGTCAAAGTCGTCGTCATAGTTGCTGCCTTACCACTGCTCGGTTTCGGCCATCAATTTTTGGACTTCATCTCGCAAGCGAGCCAGCACCCGACTCTTGGCGACATAGACTGCGCCCGAGGTCATCTTCAGCGACTCGCCGACTTCCGTCGCGGCTCGACCCTCGACAGCAGTGCCCCAAAACGCTTGCCACGTTGCGGGCTGGAATTCGTGTTTCACGCGATCCATCGCTTTCGCGGAAAGCCGGCGCTGATATTCCAATTCCCAAACAGCTTCTGTGTCGTTGTTGGGGTCGGCCAATGCTTCCAGACGTTCTTGGGAACTGACGTCTCCCGCACCGCGCTGCTGACGCTTCTGAGCCGAAAGAAAGTTGTAAATCTTGTTCCGAGTGACCGTATAAAGCCAACCCCGAAAGGTACCCCGTTTCGGATCGTATTCCATCCGGTGCGCATTGCGAGCGACGCTGCGGAGGACTTCCTGAACCATGTCGGCGGCATCGGAATCTTGCAGGCCACGCTTGCGGGCGAAACCGTAGACGACGGGGCCGTAAAGCTGAACAAATTCCGACCACGCCTCGGCATCGTCGATGTCCTTGAGACGGATCAGCAAAGTTGCTCGTGTGAGCGGAGCCTCCGCCATTCGTCACCGGTACCGTAATGCGAGGGGAACCATCAGAATCGCTATTCTAGAAGGTTCCTAACTTTTCCCGCCAAACCACCGCGTCACTTTCATCAAACAATCCGTTCGATCATCTCCGCGTGCGGATAACGTACCTTCTTCAACGTCGCATTCTTGTCCTCGGCATGGCGGTAGCCCGCCGTCGCCACGACCCGTGCCGCATAGCCTTTCTCAGTCAATCCGAGCAGTTCGTCGTATTTGGCCGGAACGAACCCTTCCATCGGGCAGGCGTCCACCCCGAGCAGTGCACAGGCCGTGAGAAAATTACCCAAGGCGATGAACACTTGGCGCGACATCCAGACATCAATGTCGGCAGGGGACGTCTTTGTAAGGCTGCCAACCATCATCTTCTTATAGCCGTCGAGGGCACCCTCCGGAAGACTCCGCACCTTCGTCGACCACGAAGTTAATCGTTCGGCATCCGCCGCACTCACATTTGTTTTCACCGCGAACACCACGAGGTGCGAGGCATCGACAATTTGCTCTTGCCCCCAAGAATGTGGCAACAATTCTTTGCGGAGCGCGGGATTCTGTACGACGAAGAACTTCCACGGTTGAAGACCATACGACGACGGCGTTAATACGAGGGACTCTTCCAATGCCGACCAAGTGGTGTCGGGAATGGTCTTCGAGGCGTCGAATTTCTTGACGGCGTACCGCCAATTCAATTGGGCCAACAACTGTTCCGGCGAAACGTTCGACATGCATCACCCTGAGATAACGGAACAACTGAAATAACTACCTCGGAATCGACCGCGATCTTTCAGCAACCCCGTGCAAAACGCCGGTGCCATTGCAGGCACCGGCGCTGGCGATTGGAAGCCCGCTGGTCACTTGGACATTTCGACACGGATCGTTTCGAGCAGCTTCTTGGTCGCCCGAATCCCTTCCGGTTCGGTCAACTTGCCCCCTTCGTACTCGATGCCGAGGTAACCCGAGTATTTGTGCTTCTTGAGGACGATTTCCAGCATTTTGCGGTAATCGGTCTTAGTTTCGTTGCCCTTGTCGTCGAAATCGTGGGTCTTCGCGCTCACGCCCTTGGCGAAAGGCATCATTTCATCGACGCCGGTGTAACGGTCGTATTCTTCGGTGCCGCTGACGCGGAAGTTGCCGAAGTCCGGCAAGGTACCGCAGGTTTTGAGGTCGACCTTTTTGATGACCTTGGTCAACCAAGCCCCGTTGCTGCTGAGACCGCCGTGATTCTCGACGATCACGTTGATGCTCATCTTCGCGGCCCACTCGGCCAACTCGTGCAGGCCATCGGCGGCGCGTTCGATCTGCTCGTCGTACTTCCCGCTCGATTGCGCGTTGACGCGGATGCTGTGGCAGCCGAGGAACTTGGCCCACTCGACCCAACGGAAGTGGTTTTCGACGGCGGTCTTGCGTTTCTTTTTGTCTTCGTCGCCGAGCGCCCCTTCGCCATCGCACATGATCAGCACGCTCTTCACGCTGTTATCGTCGGCGACTTTCTTCAAATCTTTCAGGTAGCCTTCGTCCTTCTTTTTCGCCGCGTAGAACTGGTTCACATACTCCACCGCGTTGATGTCGTACTCCTTCGTGGCGATCTCCGCGAACTTCAACGGATCGAGATGCGCGGCTTTATCTTTGCTGAAGAAGGCCCGGTGCAGCGACCACTGGGCCAGCGAGATTTTGAAGAGCGGGCCCTTTTCTTCTGTGGCGCGCCCGAGTGGAGCCGTGGCCAAAGCCAGTGCGGCCGCAGCGGACGATTGCAAGAATGATCGGCGATCGAGGGGACGGAACATGGAAGCGACTCCGGAATCACGGGGAAAGGGTCACCGGGCGACGCCCGACGTGTGGGGATTGTATTCACCGGTCGGGTTTGGGTGGCGATTTCATGCGCGCCGCAGCGGTACCAGCCGATTTGGCGATTTGCGGATCTTTCGCGGTGGCTTCGCAGCGGAGCAACGCTTCCAGCAAGGTCTCTTTAAGCGTGGGGTTCCGTTCGGCCTCCAATTGAAGAGTTGCGATTGCAATGAGTTGGGCGAAAGTTTCGTCCGACTCGAGTAGTTGTAGGGTTCGGTTGAACTCTTCTTGGGTCAACGGACGTTTCTGGACAATGCTTAAAGTCTCTTTTGCATCACGGTTTGCCTGACGATACTCGGCAAACGGATCGAACTTCTTCCAAGCCCAGTAACCGAGCAAGGAGAACAAGACGCTACCCGCCAGGACGAGTCCTATGATCAGCGAGACCCGGTATCGCCGTAGGCCGCTGTCATCGGAATGAAATTCGGTCGACATCGCTCACTCTCCTGTTTCACGAATATTTGTTAGCGTACCACAGAAACAAAACCGGCCAGCCTGGAACAGGCTGGCCGAAATCACGTCTGTTTATCGAAGCTGATTATCCCACAAACACACCGGTGCGGACGCCGGAGTCGAAAAGGTAGAAGTCTTCGATTAGGCCCAGTCCGGCTCCGGAGAAGGCACTGATGCGGGAAGCGGTGCCGATGCCGGCCCCGGTGATGATGTCCGCTTTGCCGTCGCCGTTGAGATCTTTGGCTGCGACCCGAATTCCGGACGTCAGCGACGCATCGCCCGAGTAGAAGCTGGTGAGTTCGGTGCCACCGGCATTGAACACCGAAACCCGCGGGCCACCGCCGGCCCCGGCCGAGACGAAAATGTCTCCTTTGGTATCGCCGTCGAAGTCGCCGGCAGCGACATAAATCCCGCCGGTGAATCCGGAGAACGGTGAGAAGTCCGAAAGCACGATTTGGTTCCTGCCGTCGAAGACTCGGACGCGGGCCGGTGTGCCGGGGCCGGTGGAAACGACTATGTCAGCCTTGCCGTCACCGTTGATGTCGGCCGCCGCGACGCGAACGCCGGTGGTGAGTGACGGGTCGAACGCGTAGAAGCTGGCGATTTCCGCGCCGGTCTTGCCGTCGAAGACTTTGACGTGCGGGCCACCTTCGGACATGGCCCCGGTGATGATGTCATCGAATCCGTCGCCGTTGACGTCTGCCGATGCCACCATCACACCGCCGCGGAAGCTCGGATCGTAGGCGTAGAAGCTGCGGATTTCCGCACCCGTCAAGCCGTCGAAGACTTTGACGTGCGGGCCAGCCCCAGGTCCGGCCGCCACGATGATATCGGGCGTTCCATCCCCGTTCACATCGCCGGTGGCGGTTTCGACGCCACCGAGGAAGTTGACATCGAACGCCAGGAAGCGGAAGATTTCCGCACCCGTCCGGTAGTTGAAAACGCGGACGGTCGGCGAGAAACCCGCCCCGGCCCCCGCGGCCAGATAGACTGGCTTCACCGAGGTGCTATTCGTGACCCCGAAGGTCGGATTCGTGTTCACAAAGGCCGTCGGTGGGCCAACGAGTGGGTTGCCCGTTGGACCCGCCACGCCGAGTGGCGATGAGCCGAGGAAGGCCTGTTTCGACGGATCACCGGTGATCGGCGACGTCGACCCACCTTCGCTGACTTTGCCGAAATTCAACGGCCCTGGTGCCGGGGCATTCAGTCCGATCCCGGTGAACGTCGTGTTGGTCGACAGTTGGATTGGCAGGCCCGGTGCCGCGTTCTGCGACGCGAAGTCGGTGAGTCCGATCGGAGTGTTGGTTTGAGCCAACGAGTAGCTCCCGGATGGGAGTTTGAAGAAGTCATAGCGACCGTTGGCGTCGGTGACGATGCTCAACCCGCTCGGTGCTTGCGCGGCATTTATCGCGTTGGCGATCGGCGTGCCGGCGAAGGCAGTCCCGCTGATCGTGACGACGGCGTTCGGAATGCCCGCTTCGCCCGGATCGAAGATCCCGTTGCGGTTGTTGTCGATCCAGACATAGCCGAACAGGTTGACGCTCGGGATTTCGCCGAAATTGTTGTTGACCGAGTTGCCACCGGCTGTCACCGGGATCGCGCTGAGGATGTCGTGCAGAGCATTGCTTCCACCGGTACTGCCCACGGTATTTATCCCGTTGAAGAACCCTAACGGTTGCGTTTCGGCGACCCGGTAGTTGCCCGGAGCCAAGTTGTTGAATTTGTAGAAGCCATCCGAGGCCGTGAAGGCGGTCTGCACGGCGACCGGCCCGTTTGGCCCTTCGAAGAACAGCACTACTTTCGTGCCGGGAATTCCTTTCTCCCCGAGTTCCGGTTCGCGAATCCCGTTGACGTTCGGGTCGCGGTAAACGTATCCGGACAACATTCCGGGCAGCGAGCGTTCGCCGAAGTTGTTGTTAAGGGAAGCGAGATTGGGTGTGAGCGTGATCGAGGTTATCAGGTCGCTTTGGTTATTCGGTGTCGTGCCGCCGCCGGGGGCGCCGGGTGTAGTGAGTCCGTTGGCGTACTGAGTGGGTTGCCTCTCGAATGCAGTATAAGTGCCAGGTCGGAGATTGGTAAAATTGTAAGCACCCAAGCTGCCGGTTGTTAGTGTTTGCGGGGCGATGGCACCGAGGTCGTTGGTTCCCGAGAGGACGACTTTGACACCGGGGATGGCCGTTTCCGTCGGCTGGAAAATACCGTCGTTGTTTGCGTCAAGGTACGTGAATCCGCTGATCGCGGCCGGGAGCAGTTCCCCGAAGTTGTAATTCACACCGGTGACGCTCGCAGCAAGTGTCACCGCGTCGATAATGTCGTTGGTGACGATTCCGCCAAAATTCCCCGCGATGGTCTTGCCGTTGAGGTAGTTGGCCGGCTGTGTCTCGCTGACTTTGTACGTCCCCGCTTGCAGACCCGTAAAGTTGTAGAACCCGATGCCATCAGTTGTCTGGGTTTGGGCGACGATCGTTACGCCGAGCGTCGTAACACCCGTGAGAACTACGATGGTGCCGGGGATTCCCGTTTCGCCGGGAGGACCGTCGCGCACGCCGTCGTTATTCGGGTCGAAGAAGACGAATCCGGACAACGACGAAGCCGCTAGGGGCTGCTCGCCGAAGTTGTTGTTGAGGGACGCCAATTTCGCCGTCAGGGCGATCGTGGTGATGATGTCGCTATGGTTATTCGGAGTGCTGCTGCCGCCGGGCGAACCGGGCGTGGTGAGGCCATTAGCGTACTGTGGGGGTTGCGTCTCCGTCACGGTATACGTGCCGGGGCGGAGGTTCGTGAAACTGTACGCGCCCGAGTCGAGGGTCGTGAGGGTTTGGGGAGTGATCTCCACGAGGTCATTGGTACCTGTAAGGACGACCGTGACACCGGCGATAGCCGTCTCGGTGCCTTGGAAAGTACCGTCGTTGTTGGCGTCGAGGTAAACGAAACCACTGACCGCGGCCGGTTCGAGTTCCCCGAAGTTGTTGTTAATCGAATTGTCACCCGTCGCCAGCATGATGCTCGAAATTTTGTTTTTGACGGATACATTGCCGCCGCCGGGTGTACCGGGCGTGTCTTTGCCGTCGAGGAATGAGGTGGGCTGCGTTTCCGACACGGTGTAGGTGCCTGCGCCCAGAGCCGCGAATTGGTAGAATCCCGTGGAGTCCGTGGTGGTTGTGAGGGGCACGATTGGGTTGCCAACGGAATCGGCACCTGTGAGTACGATCGTCACTCCACCGATGCTCGGCTCGTTGTTGGGAAGCCCCGGTTCGTACTGGCCGTTGTTGTTGCGGTCGGCGTAGACGAAGCCCGAGATCTTAGCCGAGGCGGGGAGTCGGAAACCGGCATCGAAGGTGTGGTTGCTTTCCCCAGCCAGGATCGTAGGAACGACGAAGTCGGCCCGATTGGCGATAGCATTGAGCGTGAAGTCGCTATCACGCTGGTCTTCGCTATTCGCATTCACGTTTGATGTTGTGAGCGACAGACCGGCCAATGGCCCTTGGATAACCGGTATCCCGATGGTGTACGTGCCCGCCTGAGCCAAGTTCAAACCGAAAATCTTGTTGGAGGTGTTGGTTCCGGCATTCGACGAGAAATAATACTCGCCGTTCGCTTCGGTTGTGGCTGTGGCGAAGCCGGTGTTCCCCAGGAAGAGCACAACTTGCACGCCGGTAATGCCGTTCTCTCCGGGGTCTTGACGACCGTTGCCGTTGACGTCGTTCCAGACGCGGTTACCGATCTCGCGTCCCGCCGGCGGTTGCACGACAAGCAAGTCGCCGGTGCCCGTCGCTTTACCGAAAGTACCTGCCACTGAGTTGTCGTAAATCTGGTAGGCCTTCGTGACGGTGCCCGTCGTTTCGTTGTACCATCGAACTCCTGCCGCTTTGGTCAAGTTGGTTTGGCGAACGGGGTCGAACGTGGTGCTGATGACATCCGGGAAGCCGGGTACTTGAGCCACGGCACCGGACGAGACGTCGGTGTGGGTGCCATTGTCATAATCGTCTTGGTAGAAGAATTCACCGCCACCGGGGCCTTGGGCATTGTTGGCTCCGCCAGTCGTCGACCCCGCAGTTCCGTTATTTTCGAGGGTCCAAGTACCGTTGTTGTTGTTCGTCGCCTTGAGTAAGTCGCCGGCACTGATGCCGAGATCGAGTTGGCCCGGCAATGCTGGGTCGGACTCGATTTGGTTACCGAGTTGATCGCCAGCCCGGTCGCGGAACGCCAGGTTGAGATTGCCGTTGCTGTCGAATGCAATGCCACTGAGGATCGGTTGCGGATACTTGACGGCGTTGTTCACACCGGGTGAGAAAGCCGCGTTAACGTTTTTGAAAACGTTGCTCCACGCCAGGAAGTTGTCGCTGCCACCGAAGCTAGTCGCCCGGGCGTAATCGAGACGAAAACCATCGACCGTACCACTTTCGTTGATTGCCGAGCGCGTGCTCCAGGCCTGCGTGGATGGGTTATACGTGTAGACGTACGCACGCAAATCCGAGCGGGCTTGCGTACTCTCGGCTGAATTCACCATGCCGACGTAGACGAGGCCGTTGCGGTACTCCACGGCGAACGGACGCAAGTCGCCCCGGTTGATCCCGGTGACGTTACCCGTGGCATTGGCCGGGGTCGGAATCAAAATCGATGTGACCGCTCCGGCGCTGCCGTTCGCATTCACTTGGATCGTGTACAACCTGCGATCTGCCAAGTTTATCACGTAGACTTCGGTGTTCGTCGAATTGATCGCCAACCCACCGAAGGACGTCTTGCCGACAGCATCCCAGCCCGTGTTCCCGCTGTCGGTGAAGTAATCATCGTTGTTGGTGTAGCCGGAACGGAAATTGCCGCCGGCCACGGCGGTTCCGAGGTCGAGCCATAGGCTCGCTGTGGTGCCCGTAGTGCCCATCGTGTAGATGGCGCCCGAGCCGCTCGGACCGTAGCCCGTGTGCTTTTTCGTAAACGCCGAAGCGAGAATCGTGTTGGTGCTGGTGTTCTGAGCCAGTCCCCAAGTGGTTCCGACATCTTTAGCTTGAAC
>JAYSYJ010000210.1:0-12620 GCA_043727675.1 Fimbriiglobus sp. | reverse complement strand
CGAGATCTTCGCCGAGGGTACCAGCAACCCGTGGGGCATGGACTGGCGCAACACCGACGGTCAAATCATTTTGGCTTGTTGCGTCATCCCGCACCTGTACCACATCGTGCCGGGCGGCATTTACCAACGCCAAGCGGGGGCGAGCTACAACCCCTACAGCTACGGTTCAATTAAAGAAATCTCGGATCACACGTTCCACAAAGAATCGGGATGGGCCCACGCCGGTTTATTGAGCTTGGACGTACCGCATATGCCCGAGAAGTACCGCAACAGTGTGATCTTCGGCAGCATCCACGGCTGCAGTTTGAAGCAGAACATCTTGAAGCCGAACGGATCGAGTTACATCGCCACTCGCGGCGACGACTTCCTGACATCGGGGGATAAGAACTTCCGGCCCATCAACATGAAGTGGGGGCCCAACGGCGACATTTACCTCATCGATTGGCACGACCAAAACCCATGCCACCAGGCCAAACCCGAAGATTTGGACTACGAACGGGGACGGGTCTATCGAATTCAGTTGAAGGATCGGAAAGGGAAGAAGGCGGAGGATTTGGGGAAAAAGAAAGAACCCGAGCTGATCGAAGCAATGGATGCCAACGACCCGTACACCACGCGGACGGCGCTCCGATTGATGTGGGAGCGGAACGACGGCAAGCCGAAGCCAATTGGAGTGAATGATAAGTTGCCGAAGGCGCCGCTCATCCAATTGTTGGCTTCCGAAGCAAAAGGGACGCAAATCTCCGTAGCAGCGTCAACCGTATCCACCATCGCGAGTCCGATCACGAAGAATCCGGCCGACGGCTTGGCCATTTGGCGCCAGTGGGGCATCCGCTTTTGGTCGGACGATTTCCGCTACACGGAGTTCCTCGAAAAAGGCTGGCTGAGGCTCTCGGCCGCCGAAACCGATCCCGCGGTTCGGCGTGAACTCGCGTCGATGTGCATCCGCCTCGCGGACAAGCACGATGTCACCGAACTCATCCATGCACTCATGAAACGTAAAGAAGATGCCAACGACCCGCTTATTCCCAATCTGACGTGGCTCGCCTACGAGAAGGTCTTGGCGAGCGGGGAGCATAAGCCTTCCGATTCCAAGCCGGGTGAAAAGAAAGAATCCGGGTACTCACTTCCCCGGCTCGAAGAAGAACTCGAGTTCCTCGCCAAGGAAGCGCCGGATAACATTTTCGTCCGCGATCAGATGGTTCCCAAAGTCATGCGCCGGCTCGTGGCGACCGGCACCCCGGAACACCTCGCCCTTTGCTTGAAGTTCATCAAAGATGTGCCAGACACGAACACCCGTGAGAAGGCGCTCGATGGGTTAGCACTGGAATTGAAAGGCCGCACGGTGAACGCGCCCGCCGGTTGGGTGGCGCTGCAACCCGAGCTGCGGAAAGACGCCAAGTTGGTTGGGCTTGTGAATCAGCTCGCGGTGAACTTCCGCGATCCGGCCGCGTTGGAGCGTGCCTACTCAGCGCTCCAGAAGGGAACGACCGCGATTCGCATTGATGCTTTGCGAGAGCTCGTTCAACTGCGACACCCCGAGGTGCCCAAACTCGTGGCGAAGTTGCTCCGCGAGGAAGTCGATGACAAGGTGCGACTCGAAGCGGCTCGGCAGATGGCTAACATCGCCGATCCCAAAATCAGCGCGGCTGTCGTGGCGGATTGGGCCAAGTTCCCCAAGGAAATTCACGGTGAGCTCGTCAACAGCCTCGCCGGCCGGAAGGAAGGGGCCAAAACCCTGCTCATCGCGATGGATGCCAAGAAAATCGAACGCACGGCTCTCACCGACAACACCGTCCTGAAGATGCAGAGCTTCAAAGACACTGAGATCGACGCCCTCATCGAGAAGGCGTGGGGGCGCACCCGTCCGACGCCGGCCGACCTGAACGCGCTCATCGATAAAACCCGCGCCGGGCTGTACACGGCCCCGGCGAGCTTCGCCAACGGTAAGAAGGTGTTCGAGAATCAGTGCGCCAAGTGCCATAAATTTGAGGGGAAGGGTCAAGATGTCGGCCCGGCACTCGATGGGGCCTCGCGGGATATCGAGTATCTGTTGGCCAACATCATCGACCCTAACCGCGTCATCGGCGCACCGTACTTCCTTCGCACGGCCAATACTCTCGACGGTTTAGTGATTCAGGGGGTGCTCGCTGAGGAAGACGACAATTTCCTCACGCTCAAGATTGAAAATGGTGTGCTGAAGAAAATCGCCAAGAAGGATCTGGACGGCCCGGTGAAGATCACCGAGAAGTCGATGATGCCCGAAGGGCTGACCACCGGGATGACGCCACAAGACTTCCGCGACCTGCTGCGATACGCCATGAACAGCCCATACATCACCGATGTCGTGGTCGCGGACAAGCCGGTGTCAGCGGGTGTCCCCGGACGCATCGCCCTCAAGTCCGGTGGCGCAATCGACGCGAAGTTCACCGCCTCGGCCGCGTTCAAAACGAAGCTCTTGATCGGTAGTAGTGCGGCCTTCACGGTTGAACTCGATGGCACGCCTATCGCTAGCGGAAAGGGCACCGGCAAAGCGATCCAACCGGATACCGAAGGATGCGACGTGGTACTCTCCGCTGGGGAACACACGTTGAAGATCGTGGTCGCGGGAACCGCCGAGGCCGTGCTCTATGCGCGATTTTTGGATTCCGAGCGGAAGCTAACGTACCCGGAAGCGAAGTGAGTGTGTTAGTATGCTCCAAGATAAATTCATAACCCGCCTTTAGGAACTCTCTCTAATGAACAGTCGCAACGTCGCCTTCCTCTCACTCGTCGGGGTCGCTCTGGCCTTCGGCATCACGCTCGCCCAACGGGAGTACAAAAGCGGGATTGTCTTCACGGAACCGAAAGTGATCACGCCGGGAGAAAAGCCGGGCGATGCCCCGAGCGATGCGACCATCTTGTTCGACGGCAAGGATTTGTCGAAGTTCGTCAACGGCGACAAATGGGAAATCAAAGACGGCTACGCCATCAGCCAGAAGAGCGACATCACAACGAAAGAGAGTTTCGGAGACGTGCAGATTCACCTCGAGTTTGCATCACCCGAAAAGGTAGTCGGCTCGGGCCAAGGTCGGGGCAACAGTGGTATCTACATCATGGGCAACTACGAAGTGCAGATCCTCGATTCCTACGACAACAAAACCTATTTCGATGGCCAGTGTGCGTCGCTTTATAAACAGCAGCCCCCCATGGTGAATGTCTGTCGCAAGCCGGGAGAGTGGCAGACTTACGACATTTTGTTCGAAGCGCCGAAGTTCGCCGACGATGGCAAAGTTTTGAAGCCGGCCATTTGCACCGTGCTCCAGAATGGCGTCTGCGTGCAGAATCACTTCGAACTCAAAGGTGGGACCTATTACGACCAACCCGCGAAGTACGAAAAGCACGCCGCGAAGCTGCCGTTCCGGCTTCAGAACCACGGCAATCCTGTGAAGTTCCGCAACATCTGGATACGTGAGATCGCCACGCTCGTCGGCATAGCACCCGAAAAGAAATAGGGCTGACGTGCCACGAACAGTTGAACCGGTTTCGGCGGGTCACCCTCAGACCCGCCCGCCGTCTTGGAAATGGGTCATCGCCGGCCTATTGCTCCTGGCCACAACAATCAACTACCTCGATCGCCAGACCCTGTCGACCCTCTCGAAACGGATCATCGCCGACTTCCATTTGGATAGAGAACAATACGGCGATCTCGAAATGGCGTTCGGGTTGGCCTTCGCTGCGGGGTCGCTCGTATTCGGGTTGCTCGCGGATGCCATCAACATCCGCTGGCTTTACCCGGCCGTGTTGCTGGCTTGGTCACTGGTCGGCGTCGTTACCGGCTTCACAGAATCGTTCGACGAACTGCTACTATGTCGCTCGGCACTCGGCTTCTTCGAGGCTGGGCATTGGCCCTGCGCCGTGTTCACAATGCAGCGCTTGCTTTTGGAAAAGGATCGCACGCTCGGGAACAGTGTGTTGCAAAGCGGTGCTGCCATCGGTGCGATCTTCACGCCGTTAGCAGTGAACCTCATGGTGGGCGATTCCACAGAACCGGGCGTTTGGCGCAGCCCGTTCATCATTGTCGGATTGGTGGGAACGCTCTGGATCATCGCTTGGTTCTGTCTGATTCGCAGCCGCGATTTGGCGATGGTTCCGCCCGATGCCATCGCCGTGGAATCGTTTTGGGACGCCGTGTTCAGCCGACGATTCTTCGCGCTCTTGGTCGTTGTCGTCGCGTTGAACACCACTTGGCAACTGTTGCGGGCCTGGATGCTCCTCTTCCTGGTGGAAGGTCGACATTACAGTGAAACCGATGCCCGTTACTTCAACTCGGCGTTCTTCGTCGCGGCCGATGTCGGCTGTCTGCTCGCGGGGGCGTCGGTCGGTTGGCTCACACGCCGGGGATGGGCCGGGCACCGTGCCCGCGTGTTGGTGTTCGGCGTTTGTGCCCTCTTGTCGACGCTGACCACTGCCGCCGCGTTTCTGCCGAAAGGCACTGCATTGTTGGGCGTTCTACTGGTGGTTGCCGCAGGCACCCTCGGGTTGTTCCCTTGCTATTACTCGTTCACGCAAGATCTCGGTCGACAACACGTCGGCAAAATCAGCGGTTTATTGGCTTCACTCGGCTGGTTGATTTCGGCCCCGACTCACAAATGGTTCGGTCGAGAAATCGACGTCACCCACTCGTATGATCTGGGCATCGCTTGGCTCGGTTGGATGCCGCTGATCGGATTTGTAACACTGCTCGTTTTCGCCCGTCGACTGAATTCAGCAGAAAAACCCTAGAATTTCAGTTGATTATAATAGTTGTCAAACTCACCGGAGCCATCACGAAACTTGTTTCGAAGTATCACGATCAATCCGCCCCCGGTGGCCGCGCGCATCGCCTGGTAGTCTTGGCACATCCCCTGCCACAAAAATCCGAACTGAAGGAGCCAACATGAGCGTGAAGAAAGAGCCCAACGGACGCCGTTCCGTGCAGGTGGAGACCGAAGTCCCCGGCACGCTGGAAGAGGTCTGGCAGGCCATTGCCACCGGGCCGGGCGTGTCTTCATGGTTCGTGCCGACCGAGATGGAGATCGTCGAGGGCAAAACAGTTGCGGTGAAATCGAACTTCGGTCCCGGCATGGAGTCGCGTGCGGAAATGACGGCGTGGGATCCCCCACGGATGTACTCTGCCGAATCTCCCGGGTGGACGCCCGAGATGCCATCCATGGCCACGCAATGGACCGTGGAAGCGAAAGCCGGAGGCACCTGCATCGTCCGCGTGGTGCACTGCCTTTTCGCCGAGACCGATGACTGGGACAACCAGCTCGAAGGAACCGAACACGGCTGGCCGGGCTTCTTCCGCACGCTGGGGATCTATCTCACGCACTTCCGTGGCCAACGCTCGGCGATCATGCAGAAGATGGCTGTCGCCGCGGGGACAGAAGCGGATGCTTGGGAAACGCTGACCTCGGCCCTGGGCTTGAAAGGCGTGAGCGTCGGGCAGCGTTGGACGGCCCCTCCGGGTGTCCCGGCACTCGGTGGCGTGGTGGAGTACTCCACCCAGGGCCCGAACGACATCCTACTGCGGCTCGATACGCCGTGCCCCGGCGTCGCCGCCCTCGGCACTTACAACTGCGGTCAGACCATGGTTGGGGTGAACCTTTACCTCTACACCGATCTGGCCGCCGAGAACGTCGCCCGCGAGACACCCCTGTGGCAAGCGTGGATCCAAAAACGTTTCCCCCATCCCGATGGAGTCCACGGCGGTTCCTAATGAGGCGATTGGACGGTGCATCTCCTGAGGTGATGTTAGCCAAACGCCTATCCCCGGTGGGCCAAGGCAATAAGTCCTCGCTATAATTGTGATACTGCTGGTGTTGCCGTCCAATGGCTAATTAGCGTTTCGAATATTCGCAATTCCAGGTAAGTCTTTCCTGCAATCCCCCAAAAAACTTCAGGTTCCAAGATGCTCCGTTCTCACTACCGATTTTACGCACAAATCCTCTGTGGCTGTCTGTTGATGCTGACGGTGGCCGCGAGCGCCGCGCCGGCCACGGAGAAACCGTTGAAAGTGTTCATCCTGGCCGGGCAGTCGAACATGCAGGGGCACGCCAGCGTCTCGACGTTCGAGTCGCTGGCCGACGACCCTAAGACCGATTCGCTTCTCAAAGAGATGCGCAACCCGGACGGCAAATCGAAGGTCTGCGAGAAAGTCTGGATCACGTCGGTAGGCTGCCTCGGCGACGCTTACACGGACTTGAAGGAGAAGAAAGGGAAATTGACGGCCGGGTTCGGTGCCCCGGACGACAAGATCGGCCCAGAGTTCACATTCGGCCTCACGATGGAAAAGCGGCTCGGCGAGCCGGTTCTCATCATCAAGACCTCGTGGGGTGGACGGAGCCTGCACACCGATTTCCGTTCGCCAAGCGCCGGGGCGTTCGGGTGGAGCGAGTCCGAGTTGGCCCAGCGTAAGAAACGGGGCGACGACATCGAGAAGCTGAAAGCGGAGAAGGCGAAAGCCACGGGCGTGTATTACCGCGAGATGATCGCGCACATCCAGAAGGTGCTCAAGGATATCAAGCGGGTGGTGCCGGACTACGACGAGAAGCAGGGCTACGAGCTGGCCGGGTTCGTCTGGTTCCAGGGTTTCAACGATTATGTCGATGGCGGGGTGTACCCGAACCAGCAGAAGCCCGGCGGGTACGATCTCTACTCAGAACTGCTTGGGCACTTCATTCGTGATATTCGCAAAGACCTGTCGGCACCGGAGCTGCCGTTCGTCATCGGCGTCATGGGCATCGACGGCCTGAAGGGGGACAAGAAGGCCCCGATGATGCACTTCCGCGAGGCGCAGCGGAAGCCGGCCACCCTCGACGAGTTTAAGGGGAATGTGAAAGTGGTGGAGACGGCCGCGTTCTGGGACGACAACCTGGACGCGCTGCACGAGCGGATGGATCAGTTGAACGAGAAGGTGGGCCGCGAGACCAAGAAAAGCCCGAAGATGACCCAGGCGGAGAAGGACGAGACCCGCAAGAAGGCCGTGGCCGACGCCTTCACCCCAGAGGAGTCGAAGCGTCTCAAGGAGGGCGTCTCGAACGGTGGCTATCACTACCTCGGTGCCGCCAAGATTCTAGCCCCCATCGGCAAGGCCTTCGCCGATGCTCTGGTGGATGTGAAAACGGCCCCCCGCGCGGCGGAAATGGCGGGCTACCTGTTAGTGCCGAACAGCAAGGTGGATAAGGACTACAATGCCGGCTTTTCGATGTATGTGGCGGCGTGGCCGCTGTTGAAGAATTACTCGGGGCAGGAGTTTCAGAGCGGATTGTTCGGCACTTGGATGTTTGGCCAGTTCAACGGCCCGACCCCGAAGAAACACTACTCCGACATTGAGGGCGGCCTCGGCTGGTGGCGGGACACGCGGTTCGCCACCGAAACGCCGAAGTTCATCATGGGTGGCGTGGCCCTGGAATTCAGCGAGTGGGCGAACGGCCCCGGGGCCGGACAAGGGCGAGACTGGAAACGACCGGCGGGCAAGTACGCCGTGGCCCAACTCAGCCCATGGGTGCTCTGGCCGCCGGACGGGTTGAACCTCAAGCAGGGCACGAACGGCGAACTGTTCGGATACGGCTATCTGCCGCTGCCGCTCACGTCGCCCAAGAAGACCACCGCGGGGAAAGACGTTGTGACCGGTGACCACAGTTGGACTCTGTTTTTGAACACCGGCAACTTCAAGGGGCCGGTGACGTTCTTCCTGCCCTACTTCTGGTCGCGTCCGTCCGTCGAGAACCCCAAGCTGAGTGGGTTGTTCCTCGACACCCTGCCGTCCGATCCGAACCGGGCGGTCCAGATGGAGACCCAGCACGTCCCCGCGTACCTTGCCCAGGACGCGAAGGGAGACACCTACGCGCGCGTCGCCCCCACGCAGTTCCCAGGAAAACTGGACGGCGATGCGCCGCTGTTACACCGCATCACGGCCTACAAGAAGGCCGCACTTTGGGACGGGGTGAAAGCATGGTTCGACGGCGGGAAAGAGGTGTCTGGCGAGATCGACCCCAAGGCGGCGAGCGTTCACAAGTTCGACGGTAAGGGCGGATCGAGCTGGGAAATCTATCCTCCCGATGCGAAAAGGCCCAACAAAGTGCCGCTCGCTTGGAGCTCGTTCGCCACCCCCGTCGCCCTCGACGACACCACCTACGGCTACAAGTGGACGAAAGACCTAGTGACGAAAGCCGACGCGAAGGCCGGGTCGCACGTCACGTTGCCCGAATACTACCGACTGGAGAAGGGTGCCAAAGATAAGAAGCAATGGGTGGTGGTCAGCCCGAAGGACGTGCCGGCCGAAACCGGTCTGGCCAAGGTCGCGTTCCCACAGGTGCGCTCAGCCAAATCCGAAGCGTATGTCACTCCCGACGCTGCCGACAGTTGCTGGAAGACTCCGGGACCGGCGGCCGGGCCGTTTGTGGCCAAACTGGGCGACGGGAGCGTCGTCACTTATTCTTGGTACCGCTTCGCCGACCAACCCGCTCTGCTCAACGCAGACATGACCGCTGACGAGCGGGAGGCTATCCAGAAGCGGGTGGAGATGCTGCACAAGAAATGGACGATGGAACGCAACTACCTTCCTCCGCCGGGAGTTGGCAAGCTCGCGGACCTCGATCCGGCGGTGATCGTGACCCCGCCGAAGGGCTTGGAGGTCGGTTATGTGCCCATCGTCACACGACAAGCTGTGAAATAGTAAGTGATTGAACTTCGCCTACTCAGCTTGGCTTGTGCGGACTGTCGATGTGCGAAGGGAAGTGCATCTCAAGTGTACGTCCCTTTGCGGAGACTTACGTCGGGCAAACTCCACCTTGTGAACCTGAGCCTGGCCAAGGTCGAAGTCTAACTGTTCAACTCCGAGCCAAGGTTCAACATCACTGCAACGTGAATGCAATGCCACTGTAACAGTCGGGGCGACAAAATGGCTATTGAACTTTTTCTGGCCGGAATCGCCGGGTGGAATGGGGCAACCTGTATCATCGTTTGCCAGAAGTAGTCGGGATTCGTTTCAAGCTGGTTGCGGCTCTGACAGCCAATCAAGTCGAGGGACGACTGCATTTGACGACTATCTTGGACTTTTCGATAATACAGCCACATGGGTGTGCAGCCGGCTCTTTCTCGTCCCGAGACGCGACGGACACATTGCGGTTCGCCGCATGAATCAGGATGATTTTGTTACGGCAAGGGGGATGTTTTCGTGCTCGCAACTTCCAGTCGCCTTGGCCCTTACGAAATCATCTCCCCGCTCGGCGCGGGCGGCATGGGGGAAGTGTATCGCGCTCGCGATACACGCCTCGGCCGCGAGGTCGCCGTGAAAGTCCTGCCCGAGCCGTTCGCGAGCAATCCCGACCGGCTAGCGCGCTTTGAGCGCGAGGCGCGCGCTCCCACCCGAACATCCTCGCCATCCATGACTACGGCACGCACGAAGCCATTACGTATGTGGTCATGGAACTCCTGGACGGCGAGACGCTCCGCGGCCGGATGGCCAATGGGCCGCTGCCTTGGCGGGAGGCGGTTGAGGTCGGCGCGGCGATCGCGGAAGGGCTCGCCGCCGCCCACGCCAAGGGCATCGTCCACCGCGACCTCAAGCCGGAGAATCTCTTCCTGACCGCCGACGGCCGGGTGAAGATCCTCGATTTCGGCCTGGCCCGGATGACACCCCTTCCGAATGCGCAATCCGAGACCGGTCCTTACGTCCCCGCAGAGACGGACGCCGGCACGGTGATGGGCACGGTGGGCTACATGTCGCCGGAACAAGTCCGCGGCCAGACGGCCGACGCCCGCAGCGACCTCTTTTCGTTCGGCTGCGTCCTGTACGAGATGGTGGTGGGCCGACGGCCGTTCCAGCGCGACACCGCCGCGGAAACCATGACGGCGATTTTGCATGACGAGCCGCCGGATCCGACGGGTTCGGGCAACCAGATCCCCGCCGAGCTTGGCCGCCTCATCCGACATTGTCTCGCGAAGAGCCCGAACCAGCGGCTCCAATCGGCCCGCGATCTGTCCCTCGGCTTGCGGGCGACGGCGACTGATCCCGGCCATCAGCGGCCCGTTGTCACCCGTCCGCGCCCTCGGCGTGTCAACACCCTGATCGCGGTTCTGCTACTCATCGGAGTCATCGCCGCGTCGGCGTACTTCCTCACGCGAGGCGGCAAACCTTCTGAAGCAGCAAACCGGCGGAAGAGGCCAAGGCCATTGAAGCCCTTGCGGTCCTGCCGTTCGTAAACGTCGGCGGCGATCCGAAGACCGAATACCTCAGCGACGGTCTTGCGGACCACATCATCAACAGCCTTTCGCGGGTGGGCCGTGAGAGCCTCAAAGTCCGGCCGTTCACGTCCGTATCCCGGTACAAGGGGAAACAACCCGATATCCCGACCTTCGGCCGAGAGTTGAACGTGCAGATGATCGTGACGGGCAAGCTTCTCCTGCAGGGGGACGAACTCTCCATCAGCGTAGCCGTGGTGGATGTGCGGGAGGACAACCAGTTTTGGGGCTACACCTATCGGGGCAAGCGCGACGCGATTCTCGACTTGCAGGATCAGATCGCCCGGGACGTGGCCGCCAACCTGCGACTACGGCTGAGCTGCGAGGAGGAGCAGCGGCTGACTAAGCGCGACACGGCGGATCCGGAGGCTTACCTCCTCTAAAGCGAGGTGACTTACCACTTCAACAGATTCACCGAAGAAGCGATGCTGACCTCCATCGGCTACTGCCAGCGAGCGATCAAAAAAGATCCGAATTACGCCCTCGCTTATGCCGGATTGGGCCGGGCCTACCTCCTCTTGGGCTCGATTCACCGGGGGCCCCGCGAAACCCACCCGGAAGCTAAGAAGTGGTTTTCCCGAGCCTTGGAGATCGATAAGACCCTGCCGGAGGCGCACGCCGGGCTGGCAGTGATCTTCCTATTTCACGACTGGGATTGGCCAGCGGCCGAGCGCGAGCTGAAACATGCGGGCGAGGACGATTCGCGTATGACGAACCGGACCGGGTACTTCTTTTACCTGGCGGCCATGGACCGGCTCCCCGAGGCCCTCATAGTCGTGCAACGAGCCACGGACTTGGACCCTCTCTCCGCACGCCAACGCATGGAACTCGCCATGTGCTACAACTGGATGCGCCAGTATGACCTTGCCACTAAGGTGGCGCTGAAAGCTCTCGAGTTGGACGCCACCTTCTTCTTTGCTTACCGCGAGCTCGGACTGTCTTATATCCAGCAAGGAAGGTATGAGGAAGCGATTGCGGAGCTCGGCAAGGCCGTCAACCTTGGCAGGGGGCACCCACACCTGAAGGGGCTGCTCGGCTGTGCCTACGCGGCTGCCGGAAAGAAGGCGGAGGCCCGACAAGTGCTACAGGAAATGACAGGCCCCAAGCGCCGGTTCGGGGACGCTTTCGCCGTCGTCCGGATCCACGCAGCGTTAGGAGAAAAAGTTGAGGCGTTCGAGTGGTTGCAGAAAGCCTGTGACGAGCGCGATGCCCAAGTCATCTGGCTCAAGGTCGATCCCACCCTGGACAGCCTGCGTTCTGACCCCCGGTTTGCCCAGGTGTTGAAAAACATGCGCCTGCCGCCGTGAGTTGAGTGACAGCCTTCACCTAGGGGGCAAATCACCTAGCAGCTCCTTCAGAACCGAAGCTGTTTTGAACCGTTGTAAAGCAAGTTTGGGTCAGGAGGTACGGCACCCTCGGAAAAATACCCGCTGGATGAGACGATGTGAATTGAACTCGGCAGGTGTGTGAAAATAGCGAGGGATTAAAGTCGAGAAGCCCTTCGACGTTTTCGCCGAAGGGCTTCTTTTTGAAAACTAGTCGGGACGACAGGACGGCTATTAAACTTTTTCAGGCCGGTGTCCGGGGCAGGGAAATAACCATTCGTCGGCGATTCGGATTTTAACATCGATTGGTATATGTGGGAATGGTAATTGCCTTTCTCGCTTGGAACGGTTCCAGCGATACCCCCTTCACCGCTCCGCCAAGTTCGAGAGTCGGGCTGCCCAGGCCAGCTTCGTCGGTGTCAGCCGAGCCAGTGTGACGCAATTCAGACCGTCTCAAAACTGCATCGATTGACGCATGGTCATTTTTAAGTCGACGGTCACCTTGGCGATCTTGCCGACGTTGCCCACGCTCAGCGTCTTCTCGGCTGCGTTGAACCGCCAACCGGCGGGGCCGTGGTTGTACATCGCCCAGTCGGCGGGATCATTCTTGTGGGACAGTGCATGATCTTTCTGAGCCGGCGTGGATTCGTCCTTCACTTGGCGATCATCGGCAGAATCGGCACGTCGCAGAAGGTGAGGGCGGCGATGCCGTTCGCCCCGGTCAGCAGTTTGTCCTGACTCCAACTCGTCTCTTTCAGGTACGAGATCGTCTTGGCCGTCGCCGGGGCCTTCAGTTTCAGTGTGAGAACGTTCCCCTCCACGGCCCCCGACTTCACCTTATCCTTCTCGCCGTCGAGGTAGAACTGGCCGGCTAGTACGTCGGTCCAATCGACTGGTTGGTCGAACTCCAGGGCGACGGCGTCCTTGTCGGCGGTCGTGAAGTACGCCCGCTTCAGGTCGGGCGGGGTGATCGAGGCCTTAGGCGCTTTCCCGTACAGGTCTCGCTCGACGAGGGGTTGGACGAGT
>JAYSYJ010000209.1:0-12714 GCA_043727675.1 Fimbriiglobus sp. | reverse complement strand
GACCAATTTCCCCCGACGCATCCGGCTGAACCGAACGTGCCGAACGGCGCGTTGCTGATCGTCGGAGGTGGCGGGGCCGGGCCGGAAATTTGGAAGCGATTCATCGAACTTGCCGGTGGCCCGGAATCGACCATCGTCGTGGTGTCGAGCGCAAACGAAGACCCGGTGCCGAAAGATCCCGGCGAAGCGGTGGCCCTGCGGTCGTTCGGGGCCAAGAACGTCAAAATCTTTCACACCCGCGACCGCAAAGAAGCGGATCGCGAAGCTTTCACCGCCGTGTTGAAAGGGGCCAAGGGGGTTTGGTTCAGCGGTGGCCGGCATTGGCGCTTCGTCGATTCTTATGAGGGCACCCTCAGCGAGAAACGGTTCCGCGAGGTGTTGGAACGCGGGGGCGTCATCGGTGGTAGTTCCGCCGGGGCGTCGATCCAAGCGGAATTCATGCCAAGAGGACACCCGCTCGGGAACACGGTGGTTGCGGCTGAAGGATACGAACGCGGGTTCGGTTACTTGCCCGGTTGTGCCGTCGATCAACATTTTTTCGCTCGCAAACGCACAGCCGACATGACCGGACTGATGAAACAGTACCCGCAACTTTTGGGAATCGGCATCGATGAAGGAACCGGAATTGTGGTGAAGGGCAGCACGGCAGAAGTCATCGGCAAAAGCAAAGTGGCTTTTTACGACACGCGGGTGAAGCCCAAGTCTGGAGAGAATGACTACCTGGAAGTGTCGAGTGGTCAGAAATACGACTTGAAAACGCGCAAGAAACTGGACTGAATTACCGGGTGCGTTCGTCGAATTTCACGGCCTTAGCGTTTCACAGTTATCTGCGATCTGGCCCATCCGGTTCACACCTAGCTAGAATAGAGATAGATTTCCTGCCAGAAACTTTCCCGACGATTCGAGATCTCTGTCCATGATTGTCAACTTGCGGTGGATTGTGCCAGTGGTGCTCGTTGCGGTTTTACTTTCGGGTTGCAAACCGAAGGACGAGATCCGCAGTTACAGCGTGGAAAAAGAGCCGGAACCGACCGAAGCGGCACCTGCTGCTGCAGCGCCGGCCAGTGCCTCGGAATACCGCTTCTTAGGTGCCATGATTCCTGCCGGTGGAACGTATTTTTGGTTCGTGCGTTTCTTCGGGCCGATCGATCAGGTGTCCCCGTACGAAGAAGACTTCAACAAGTTCCTCGCTTCAATCCATATTCAAGGCGACAAAGAAAATGGCGGCCCACCGCTGACGTGGACGTTGCCGGAAGGTTGGAAAATCGGCCCGGCCAAATCAGAATTCCGGATGGTGACGCTGCAAAAAGAGAAGGCGGAATTTTACGTCTCCAACCCGATCAGTGGGACGATCCTCGAAAACGTGAACCGCTGGCGGACCGATTACGTCGGCATCGCAAAAGTTTCGGCAGACGAGCTGCCCGCAGTCACCACAGAATTTTTAGTGGACACGACCAAAGCGTACAAAATCGATTTCCGCGGGCCGGGTGGCTCCGGCGCGGCTGGTGGTGGAGCCATGCGTGGCCCATTCCAAGGCAAAAAATAATACCGGTTCCGAATACAACTCGCCCGCTTCCGTGGCGTGGAGATAGCCCGATGAATCCGAATCTCTCCGAAGATCGACCCCGCATGGCCAAACGCGCCGGCCCCAGCCCAATCTATTCTGCACTCAAAGTTTTGGCGTCGCTCCGGCTCACGGTGGCACTCTTCGCACTGTCGATCGTACTCGTGTTTTTCGGCACTCTCGCGCAGAAGAACACCGGCATCTGGACGGTCGTCGACAACTACTTTTACTCTTGGTTCGTGAAGATCGATTTGAACTTGTTGGTGCAGCTCGGGCAGGTCTTTTTGAACTTGCCAAGCGATTGGAAACTGCATGGTTCGTTCCCGTTCCCGGCCGGCAAGCTCATCGGCTGGGCAATGTTTTTTAACTTACTGGCGGCGCACGCCATCCGCTTCAAACTCACTTGGAAACGGTCGGGGATCTTCATTCTTCACGCCGGCGTCATCACGTTGTTGCTCGGGGAATACGTCACCCGTGAATTCCAAGTCGAACAGCGGATGGTCATCACCGAAGGTGGTTCTTCCAATTATGCCTTCGACACGAAGTCGAGCGAACTCGCATTCATCTCTGCAGGCGAAGGCACATCGCAAAAAGTGGCCGTAATTCCCGGCACGTTCATCCTTGAAGCACTCGGTAACACCAAGCGAATTTCTCACCCAGATGTACCGGTCGATATCGAAGTGCTCGCCTATTATCCGAACAGCAAAACAACCAAAGTCCCCTACGAGACCGACCCGGACACCATCCGCAAATTGAAGATTCAGAGCTTTGCATTGCAGGGTTCGGTGGAGTCGGTTCCGGAGGTTTCGGGAACCGATCCCAACCAAGTGGTGGACGTTCCTGCCAGCATCGTCAAGTTCTACAAGAAAGGTGCTGAAGAACTTTTAGGGACGTTCGTGTTGGCCGTTCAACAGCTTAAAACGCAGCCGTTCACAGTTGATGGCCGAACCTACAACTTGGATCTCCGCTGGACACGCCACTACAAACCGTTCCGGCTCCAACTCGAAAAGTTCACTCACGAAAAGTACCCCGGTACCAACATTCCGAAGGCGTACACCAGCCGGGTGCGCATCCTCGATGAGGAACGGGGCGTGGATCGCGAAGTCGATATTTCCATGAATGAGCCACTGCGTTACCGCGGTGAAGCATTCTTCCAGGCCGGTTTTGATGAAGGAACCGAAAAGACGACCATTCTGCAAGTGGTGCGGAACCCAGGCTGGACGATGCCGTACATCGCCTGCATCCTCGTGACGCTCGGCATGCTCATTCACTTCGGTATTTTCCTGGTTCAGTACCTGACGCGGCTGAAACCGACTGGTGAGTTCCGCACCCCGGAAGGCATCATCAACCAAGGGCCGCGTTTGCATTGGGCAGTTCGGTACGCTCCGCTCGCAGCTGCTTTGTTCGCCGCCCTGTACATGAGCAGTAACCTCTTCAACAAAACGACCGATGGAAACCTCGACCTGACCAGTCTCGGCAAGATTCCCGTGCAAGAAGGTGGCCGCTATAAGCCCCTCGACACGCTGGCGCGGACGACGCTTCGTCAGTTGACCAAGCGTGAATACTACATCAATACTAACAAGAAGGACCAACCCGCAATCAAGTGGTATCTCGAAGCGGCCACGTTCGACGGAACGAATTACAACCCGGCGGTATTGCAAAAGGTCTTCCGGATCGAAAACCTCGAGCTGCTCGCGCTGTTGGAACTCACACGGCGTGAAGGATCACGCTATTCAATTGGTGAATTCGCCCCCAAACTTGGGAAGCTCGAAGAGGCCGCGAATTTGGCCGTCCAAGTGCCCGAAAAAGACCGAATGCCATTTCAAGCCAAAGTCATCGAACTCGGCCAAAACGTCAAGTACATCAAAGGCGTCATGTCGGGCACCTTCCCGAATATGCTGCCGCCATCGCAAGACGGCGATTGGCGAAACTACGCCGAAGGACGCGATGTCGTGAAAAACGAGTCGTTCAAACAAATGCTCCGGTTGGCGCCAGAACTGAAGGAAGCGAAGACTGAAGAAGACCTCGCTCGGATCATCGCCGGGCTACCGCAAGACGTTCAAGTGCAGATATACAAGTCTCAAGACGAAGCTCTCAAAGCTGACGACGCCACCATTAAATGGGGTAGGGTGTTGTCCGCTTACAAAGCGGGCGATCAAGACAAGCTCGATGGGGCCGTGAACGAATTCAAAACATTGTCGGTTGACAAATTGTCGCCGGGTCAGCGGTTCCGCGTGAACTTCGAAGCCTTCCTCAACAGCTTCGCTCCGTATTACCACAATGCGATTTTGTACGGCTGTGCTCTGGTTCTGTGCTTGGTCGGCTGGAGTATCTCGCTCAGTAGCCCGAATGCCGCAAACACCATTCGCAAAGCGGCTTTCTGGATGATCGTGGTCAACTTCTTAGTTCACACGTTCTCGCTGCTGTCGCGCATGTACCTCATGGATCGACCGCTAGTGTTCGTGACGAATCTCTATTCCTCGGCGGTGTTCATCGGCTGGGCGGCCGTGGGTGTGTGCATCATCCTCGAACGCATTTACCCGATTAGCCTGGGGAACCTCGTGGCCTCGTCACTGGGCTTATCGACCTGCATCATCGCTCACCAGATCGCAGAAAGCGGCGATACGTTGGAGATGATGCGGGCCGTGCTCGACACGAACTTCTGGCTGGCGACCCACGTCACCACGGTGACTTTCGGTTACAGCGCCACGTATATCGCCGGGGTGATCGGACTGATTTACTTGATCCTCGGCCTGTTCACCCGCAAGCTGCAAGAAAAGATCATTGTCGGCTCCGACCAAAAAGTGCAGCTCGTCGGCAAGTTGATCGGCCAAGCTCTTTACGGTATCCTTTGCACAGCGTTGCTCTTCAGCCTCGTCGGCACGATCCTGGGTGGGATCTGGGCCGATCAATCGTGGGGCCGATTCTGGGGCTGGGATCCGAAAGAAAATGGCGCCATCTTGATCGTGCTCTGGAATGCCCTAATCCTGCACGCCCGATGGGCTGGACTCGTTAAAACTCGCGGTGTCGCCATCCTCTCACTCGGCGGCAACATGATCACGACTTGGAGTTGGTTCGGCACCAACCAACTCGGGGTGGGTCTGCACGCCTACGGCTTCAACAACACTCTGGCTCTCCTGTGCGTCATCATTTGGGGGACGCATCTCGCGATCATCGGGGCGTCGCTCAGCGTCCCAAACCAGTTTTGGAAGACCGAGAATAAGACGGCGTGAGTTTGTTCAATCATCAATGAACACGACTTCGCCGCCGTCGACCGTGATCAAACCGTGTAGCGTTGGTTCGCCGAGTTTTTTAGCGTCGAGCCAACGCACTTGACTATCTGCCATTGCGGCTAGAAATTTGCCAGTCTTAGGGTTGCCGAGCTTCGGCAACTTTGTGGGGCTGTAGGGCAAATCACCTGGCTTCAACCAGTTCACTGCTTCTTCGCCTTCGACCACCATGAACGTGTTCGACGAGCCATCTGCGATACTTCTGTAATTGATTTTACGCCCCGGAACGAGGAACGGACTCCCAGCATCCAAAGCCGTGGGCGATGTGAACGACTGGAAATGGGTGAAACCTTTCTCCTGAGGCTCCCGACCGTAAATTTTGAACTTCTCCGGCATCTGTTCGACGAATTTTTTGTTGGCTTTGTCGTCCCAGGGTTTGGTGAGATCAATCTGCTTGAACAAGGCGTCTTGTTCCAGGTACGGTAATAAATGCACGCGCCAACTGAGAATGGCTTTGCCATTCTTGTCGAAAACGTCTTGCGGGAAACTCAGGGTGTTGTCGTTGTACTCGATCATAGCCAGCGCGATTTTTTCTAAGTTCTTCATCGATTTCAACCGTTCCGTTCTCGTGGTGGCCCAATCGGGGAATGCGGCCAACGACTTTTGCATGGCGGTATCGACATCACCACCCGCGTTGGCCGTCAACGATTGGCCTTCGAGTTTTACCTCGGCTTTGTCCAGCGTTACTTTGAAGAAATCAAATAACGGCACCATTACTGAATACGCATCTTTGGACTTGAACAGTTCCACCAGTCTGGGGTGGAAAAGCCCGAACATTTTCTTGCAGTCCGTTTCGGGCAATTCCGCAAAGTCGATTTTTGCCGTCACGCGGATCGTCGGGCCGACATCGATCATGAACAAGCCCCGTTCGGCTTGCGCCATCATCTGGAGGATCTTGACTTCGAGCGTCAGTACTTTGGGCAAGACGGTCAAGTCGAACGAATTCTTCACCGGGGCGCCGGCGAATGCGGCCACCACGGAATGTTTCTCCGCGCAAGCCAACGCGTCTGCCAATGGCCCGACGGTCACCTTCGGAGTGACACCATTGACAACCTTCAACATACCCTCGACATCGTCAACATCGTCGTGGTGGATTAATGGTGGGCTGAAAATCAGAGTGCGGTCGTCGGCGAGAATCAACGAGGTCGTTTCGTCGATGAAGACGACGTTCTTGCCGATGATGCGAGTCACCCGCTGCTCGAATTGTTCGTCGTTCAACTCCGTCGCCGATTTCGCTTTCAAGTCTTTCACCACCGCCGCGCGCTCGTATGGCTTACGCAAGACGATGATTTTGAACGGCTCGGTCTGCCGATTCTGGAGGCCCGCTTTGAAATACGTCGGCCAATAAAGTGTGACCCGTTCAATCTGTTCCAACTTCAAATCGCAGTAATTCTCGAATTCTGACTTCAAAGGTTCCTTCAGTTTGGATAACGCTTCCCGCAGTGGTTTCGACGCCGGCAGATCCCAAATTTGGGCGACATTCACCGATAGCATCCCGAAGCCATCGGCTTGGACGCCCGCGAACCCGACCGGGGGCTGCCTGTCGGCGGCGAACAACCCGACCGGGGCGAAAACCAAAATTAGCGGAAGCACAAACCAACGAATGCAAGACATGGTGCAACCCTACCCAAGGAGTCGACGATTGATCGTCCTATAGTATCCGATGGCGAGCGACCGGTCGCAATCCATTTACGGCACGGCACGGCCAAAAGCGGAATGAATCCAATGTGGTGGTCGAGCCGGCGGGTCGATGAACTTCTTGCTTCGTTCATTAGGAAAGACATATGGCCGGTACTGCTTGGTTGACACCTCTCACCGGTTCGCGCCTCGTCCGGCGTATCGCCGATACGGCCATGGTGCGGGCCGGTCGCCACCGCGTTCGCCAACTCGACCGTACCGATCCGGCCATGACGCAAGAACGGACGCTGTTTCAATTGCTGCGGCAGGCCGAACGGACCCAGTTCGGCCGCGACCATGATTTCTCGTTTTTGCAGACAGTTTCCGAGTACCAATCCCGCGTACCGTTGCGCGATTACGACGATTTCTGGAACGGGTACTGGAAGGACGCGTACCCCAAGCTCGACGACATCACGTGGCCCGGTCACATCCCGTATTATGCGCTCTCAAGCGGTACCACCAGCGGTACCACGAAGTACATTCCCATCTCGGACGCGATGCTGAAATCGAATCGCAAGGCCGCGTTCACCACGATGGCCTTGTTCCGAAATGCATTCCCTCACCACGACACCTTCACCGGGAAATTCTTCTTCCTCGGTGGTTGCACCGACATGCGTCCGCAAGCCGATGGCAGCTTCGCCGGCGACCTCAGCGGAATTGCGGCCAAAGAGGTGATCGCCGCCAGCCGGCCTTTTACTTATCCGGCGCTCGACATTAGTTTGATCCCCGATTGGCCGGTGAAGTTGCAGAAACTTGCCGCGCAGTCGATCCATGAACCGATTACCGCACTCAGTGGCGTGCCTTCCTGGATGCTGACGCTGTTCGACCGCATCAAGCAAGAGTCCGGCAAGAAGACCATCGCCGAGATTTGGCCGCAGTTGAAACTGATCGTTCACGGAGGCACCAAGTTCGATTCGTACCGCAACACCTTCCGCACGGAGATCGGTTCGGACGATGTGCAGTTTTGCGAAGTGTACCCGTGCTCCGAGGGGTTCATCGCCACGGAGGATCCGCGTTACAATCTGCTCCGGCTGGTGCCCGATCATGGGATTTTCTTCGAGTTCATCCCGGTCGAAGATCTGCGCGATGGAAAGTCGAAGACCGACAAACCGGCGCGACATACCTTGCGAACGGTGCAAACCGGGGTGGTGTACGCAATCGCCGTGACGACCTGCGCCGGCCTCTGGAGTTACCTCATCGGCGACACGGTGACGTTCGAGAGCGTCAATCCGCCACTGATTCGGTTCAGTGGTCGCACCAAGAACTTCCTGAGCGCGTTCGGCGAACACCTCATCGAAGAAGAGATTGAGAAGGGAATCGCCAAAGCGGCGGAGGCGTGCGGGGTGTTGACGGCGGATCATCATGTCGGGCCGATCTTCCCGACCGAGCCGAAGAAACCGGGCCACCATCTTTACTTGATCGAGTTCCGCGGTTCGCCGCCACGCGATTTAGCCCGCTTCACAGAAGTTCTCGACAATGAACTCCGTCGCTTGAACGAAGACTACGATGCCCACCGTGTTGGCGACCTGACGATGTTGCGGCCGGAGGTGCGACCGGTTCGTGAAGGGGGTTTTGCCCGCTGGATGGTGTCGCGAGGAAAAGAAGGGGGCCAAAATAAGGTTCCGAGAATGGACAACGACGGGATTATGACCGTGGCACTGCGCGATTGGTTGACGCGAAACGAGGGGTAAACAGAAACAGCCCGAGCAAATTTTGCTCGGGCTGTTACACTTCTACCGGTACGATTTACTTGGCGGCTGGCATCAGCACGGTGTCGATCACGTGGATCACGCCGTTCTTGCACTTGATATCGGTGACTTTGACAGTGGCGTCGCCGATTTTGACAATCTTGTCAGCCACGGTGATCTTGAACTTGGTGCCCTGAAGAGTTTCGACTTCTTTGCCGTCGAGGGTGACGACTTTTTCGGCCATCACGGCGCCTTTGAGGACGTGGGCGGTAAGAATCGCGGTGAGCTTCTCTTTGTCCTTCAACACTGCGGCGAGAGCGTCTTTGTCGATCTTCGCGAACGCTTCGTTCGTTGGGGCGAACACGGTGAAGGGGCCTTCGCCGCTCAACGTTTCGACCAAGCCTGCGGCCTTGACGGCAGCCACGAGGGTGCTAAAGTCTTTATTGCCGACAGCCGTTTCGACGATCGTCTTCTCTTCGGCAAAGGCTGGGGCCGACACGAACAGGGCGATAGCCAGAGCGAGCAACTTCTTCATCTAAACTCTCCGCAAGACATGGTGTGGTGCACGAGTTGGAACAATTCCGAACTCGACGACTGATCATAGACAGAGGAAGAAGAAGCAAATCCAATTCCACAAACGCATTTGCCACTTTTTCTTCTATTCCACTTTTACCGGTTCAATCTGTAGAATTGGGGTAGTCTGGTATGGTGGTTTCAAGGAATTGGTCATGCGTTCTCGCGGCACGGAGTTGCCCACTTTGTTCCCATCGTCGTTGACCGAGCGCTTCTCGGGCTTCGGATCGAGCCAATTTCGCACGGCTTGCACTGTTCCGTGCGGCCATCAGACGCAAACTCGTTCCGCTGCGAAGCTCAAAGACTTCGTGAGTGCTGAAGCCCCACGCCATCCTGGCGTGTATGCGATGCTCGGCAAAAAAGGGCAAATTATCTACGTTGGCAAAGCAAAGGATTTACGATCGCGGTTGTTGAGTTATTTCCGCGAAAAGAGCCGCGATCCGAAGGCCGGTCGCATTTTGGAGCAGACGACTGCGCTCTTGTGGGAAGAAGCTGCAGATGAATTTTCGGCTCTGCTGCGCGAACTGGAACTGATCCGCCGTTTCCGCCCACGCTTCAACGTGCTCGGTCAACCTGGTCGCAAAAGGTATGTCTACTTGTGTTTAGGGCGTGGCCCGGCGAATCACGTCCACCTCACGCGTGAACCAACCGGAAAAGAAACTGCCACGTACGGGCCATTTTCAGGTCGGGGACGCTCAGCGGAAGCCGTGCGACAACTCAATCATCTTTTCGGATTGCGCGACTGCCCAAGCAAAACGCAGATGAATTTCGCCGATGTTGGGAAGTTGTTCGACACCGACCGCGCAGCCCAGTGCTTACGGTACGAACTGGGGACTTGTTTGGGCCCGTGCGCCGGATTTTGCACAAGCGGTGTTTACAGCGCCGCTGCGAAAGCCACCAAGGCATTTCTCGATGGCCGGAGCCGGTCGCCCATTGACGAGACGACCCAAAAAATGGCGGTGGCGTCGGCGAATTTGCGGTTCGAACAAGCGGTGGTGCTACGCGATCGGCTCGCCTTGTTTGAATGGCTTGAAGACAAGTTGAAATTCTTGCGATCCGCCCGGGCGAAAAATTCGTTCGTCTACCCGCTACTCGGAGCAGACGGTCAATTTCGTTGGTACCTGATTCACACGGGCGAAGTGCAAGCTGTTTTACCCGTACCGACCTGTGCAAACTCCGCTGCAGAAGCACTTGCCCGGATCGAAACTGTTTTCAGCAACACTTTGGATAGTACACGCAAACTGGAGCGTTGCGTCGATAGTGTGCTCATCGTGTCGAGTTGGTTCCGGAAACGAACCGACGAGAAACCGAAGCTTTTGACGATGCGGCAAGCGGTGAATCTCTGCCGGGCCATGATCGACAGATCGACTTGACCCATTCGACGTCGACATTAAGATAACGCCTTCGGCAAGGAAGCCGAAATTCCCACGATGTTCAGCAAGGATGCCTTATGCGTTGTCTCGTTCTTGGCGGCACTGGTCGCATCGGTTCGACTCTTCTCTCGGCCTGCTTTCAACGCGGCCTGCCCCATCTCGGTACTTATTACCGCCGTTACAATCCCAATTGTGAACCACTCGACTTGTTCGACGGCGATTCCCTGAATGCGATGGTAGGCGATTACCAACCCGATACGGTCTTCTGTGCGGCCTCGAGTGGAGTCGACAACGTCATCGCGGCGGCAAAAGCCAACGGCAGCAAGCTCGTCTATTTTTCCGGGGACGGTCTGTTCGGAGAAAGCCGCGTGGCCCAGCGCGAAGATGACCCGCTGAAACCGATTGGGGAACTAGCCGAGAAACAAGCCGCCGAGGAACGGGCCATTCGCGCGGAGTTGCCGACAGCGCATTTGATCGTCCGCACCAGCCGGGTGTATGGCAGTGAACACCGCTCCGACCCGGTGCGTTTCATCCGCAAGTCATTAGCCAAAGGGCAGACGTGGGCAGCGGATACGGCTCGCTTCTCGATGCCGACGTACGCCCCTGATTTGGCTGAAGTCACCCTCGACTTATTGAAGCATGGCCACACGGGGACCTTCCATGTCGTCGGCCCGGAGCGGCATACGGACTTCAGCTTCGCCCGGATGATTACTCATGTTCACGATCTCGATGCCGACCTGATTGAACCGTTGCTCGAAGAAGGCGAATCGCGGCCGACGCAAGTCTGGCTGGATCGCTTCAAGGTGCGTTCGTTGTTCGGGACGAATGCACTGCGCTCCGTCGGTTCGGCCCTGCGGATGATGCGCGATGAACAGTTCCAAATTCAACCGCTCCGTGCCGCGCGGGCGGCGTGAGTGACTGGTCAGCGACCGAGAGGCTTCCGATATTGACCACTTCCCACTGACCTCTGCGGAATGCCCATGTCCACAACACTTGCCGACCGGTTGGCCCGTTATGCCGCCGGTCTTTCGTTCGACAAACTGACGCCCGCAGCGATTCACGAGACCAAGCGGCGATTCATCGATTCGTTCGCCACGGCAGTCGGGGCGATGCCGAGCGAAGCGTATGCCGTGGCCAAGCGTTGTGCCGGGCGTGTGAGCGGAAATCCGTCGGCGTCGATCTTGGCGTCGGGAACATCCAGCCCCGAGTGGGCGACGTTTGTGAACGGCCTTCTGATCCGCTACCTCGACTTTAACGACACCTACTTGTCGCTGGAGCCAGCCCACCCGAGCGATAACCTCGCGGCCGTGCTGAGCGTCGGCGAAACCATGAACGCCGGTGGCCGCGATCTGATCGCGGCGGCGGTGCTGGCTTACGAAATCCAGTGCCGGTTCTGCGATGCGGCCAGCTTGCGGAAGCACGGTATCGACCACGTGACTTACGGCGCCATTTCGAGTTGCGCCGCCGCATGCAAACTGATGAAGTTGACCGTCGAACAGACGGTTCATGCGCTCGGGATCGCCGGGGTTTGCAACACGGCCCTGCGACAAACGCGCTCGGGGGAGCTAAGCATGTGGAAGGGGTGTGCCTTCGCCAACGCCGCCCGCAACGGCGTCTTTGCCGCGACCCTCGCCGCCGAGGGAATGACCGGCCCCGCCCCGATCTTCGAGGGCGATCTCGGCTTCTTCAAACTCGTGGCCCGCGAAGTCTTCACCCCCGCCCCGTTCGGCACGGAAATGGGCAACAGCGACGGCTTCATGATCAACAAGACCTACATCAAATACTGGCCGGCCGAGTACCACAGTCAGAGTGCCATCGATGCAGCTATTCAACTGCGAACCGAGTTGAAAGGCGACGTGTCGAACGTGACCAGCATCGACATCCACACGTTCGAAGCGAGCTACAACATTATTGGCAAGTACCCGGAAGCATGGACGCCGCGAACGCGTGAAACGGCCGACCACAGCTTGCCCTACTGTACCGCGGCGGCGTTTTACGACGGAGATGTGACACTAAAGACGTTCGACGAAGGGCACTTCACTAATCCGGCTCTCGTGGCGTTCACCGGGTTGGTGAAAGTGCATCACGATGCCACACTTGATTCCCGTTATCCGAAGGGGATTCCGAACCGCATAACGGTCACGCTGGCAGACGGGCAGACTCTGGTGAAACTGGTGGAGTTCCCGCGTGGCCATGCCGGCAACCCGATGACCGACGGCGAAGTGGAAACGAAGTTTCGCGGAACCGTGGTACCGAAGTACGGCCGGGCGAAGGCGGACGCAATCTTGGCCCGCTGCTGGGATTTAGAAAACCTAACGAGCGTGACCGATTTGATTCGGATGTTCGATTAGGATTGGGTTGGAATTTTCACCACAGAGTAATTGAGAGCACAGAGAGAAAGACAAAATAAGAGGCTCTTCCCGGATTCCTGTGGGTGAAATCGCACCCGCTACCCACCTGAACATACTATTTTTCTAGGCCGGAATGGACTTTCCGGCCCCTCGGAAATCGGTTCTGATTTCCGGATGCCCAAAAACCACTCCCTCCGC
>JAYSYJ010000208.1:0-4239 GCA_043727675.1 Fimbriiglobus sp. | reverse complement strand
CCCCCACACGAGGCGTTAGCACCGTGGGCCAGAAAATTGAAAAAGACTTGCAGCGGTTCCGCAAGATCGTCCGCGGCCAGATCAAATCGAACCTCTCGAAGTACATCGGGCGGGGCGAAATGATCGGCAAGAAGGGGAACGACTTGGTGTCGATTCCGTTGCCGGCAATCAACCCGCCGCAGTTCCGGTACGGCTCGAAAGGGGCCGGGGGAGTCGGAGTCGGGCCGGGCCAACCGGGGCAGCCACTCACGCCCCAACAAGGCGACGGCGATCCGCAAGCCGGCGACGAACCGGGCGGCCACATTTTGGAAGTCGAACTGACCATGCAAGAACTCGCCGACATTTTGGGCGAGGAGCTGGCCCTGCCCCGGATCATGCCCAAGGGGAAGAAGAATATCGTCTCGGTGAAAGACAAGTACACCAGCATCCGCAACGTCGGCCCCGAGAGCCTCCGGCACTTCAAGCGGACGTACAAACAGGCCCTCAAACGGCAGATTTCCGGCGGGGTGTACAACCCCATCCTCCCGAAGATCATTCCGCAACGCGAAGACAAACGCTACCGCTCGTGGAAAGAGTTTCCGAAGCCCGAAGCCGTGGCCTGCATCGTGTACATGATGGACGTGTCCGGATCGATGACCGACGAGCAGAAAGACATCGTCCGCGTCGAATCGTTCTGGCTCGACTCGTGGATTCGCTCGCATTACCAGGGCATCGAGCGCGTTTACATCATCCACGATGCGGCGGCCAAAGAGGTCGACGAACACACCTTCTACCACACCCGCGAAAGCGGCGGCACGAAGATCAGCACGGCTTACGACTTGGCCAATCGGATCATCACCAGCCGCTACCCGACGGACGAATGGAATGTGTACGCGTTTCACTTCAGCGACGGCGACAACTGGGGCGACGACAATCCGAAATGCCTGAAGTTACTCAAGAACGAGCTGTTGCCGAAGTTGAACCTCTTCGGCTACGGACAGGTGGAATCTCCGTACGGCTCCGGCGAGTTCTTCGACCACATCGACGCCCTGACGGCGACGCACGAGAATTTGATTACCAGCCGGGTGCCGGATCGCGAAGCGATCCTCGGGAGCATCAAAGAGTTCCTGAGTACGGGTCGGTAGAATGACATCACAAATGGAGGAGACGCGATGATCCACGAATTCGAAGACGCCCTGCGAGCCGATCCCGCCCGTTATGAATTGGCCCAGAAAGCCGCGAAGCTGCTGGATGCCATTACCGTCAATACATTCGTCAAAGCGACTGCGGTCTGGAGATTACTGACGACTTGGAGCGAGAGTGCGCCTTGGAACAAACAGCCTCCCCGTTACAGTCCATTCATCGTGGAAGTCGAACTGCGTGATGATGAAGGGACTCTCTTTATTGGGCACATAAGTGAATATGAGCGAGATGACCCACGTGAACTCAAGTACCGCATGGCGCGGATTTGGGGAGACTTGCTCGAGCAGCGTTCCTTCATCGATTCCTACCGGCTTGTGGAACCCACTCCGGAAATTGGGGTGCCGCAGGTATGACCACTGCCGAACTCACCATCGAACACGCAAAATTCACCGAACGCTTGAGCACCATCCGCATTGAACTCGATGCCGCACATGAGATTTTGCGAGGCATCAAAGACGTTCATGCGGCACTCCAGCAACAGAATGCCCTTCAGCAACAACTTCACGAAGAACATCGGAAAAGGCTGGAACAATGGGACGTCAGGTTGTGGCAAGTGCAGATGGTCGTCTACGCAGCCTTGTTGACAACAATCGCCGGGTTGATCGTGGCCCTCGTGAAACGCTAAGGATTGCACCATGCAGAACAATCAATTCTTCCACACCAACTTGCCGCCGAATCTCCGAGTCCTCAAAGAGGAGATCGAAGGGCACGCCAAGGCCTACGGGCTGGATTTCTACGAGACGATCTTCGAAGTCGTCGACGCCGACGACCTCAACGAGATCGCGGCTTACGGCGGATTCCCCACCCGGTACCCGCATTGGTCTTTCGGGATGCAGTACGAAGAGCTGCGGCGCGGCTACGATTACGGCCTCAGCAAGATTTACGAGATGGTGATCAACAACGACCCGTGCTACGCCTACCTCATGCGCAGCAACCTGCCGGTCGATCAGAAACTGGTGATGGCCCACGTTTACGGCCACTGCGACTTTTTCAAAAACAATGCCTTCTTCAACCACACCACCCGCAAGATGATGGACGAGATCGCCAACCACGGCGCTCGCATCCGCCATTTCGTCGAGCGGTTCGGCGAAGATGAAGTCGAGACCTTTTTAGATCGCTGCATGTCGATCGACGATCTAATCGACATCCACTCGGTGGCGATCAAGCGACGCGACGAGCACCCCAAATTTGAGATCGTCACGGCCGACGACGAGACCGCCGAGGACGACAAGCCGGTGCGATTCAAGTCGAAGCCGTACATGGATGATTACATCAATCCGCACTCGGATGAAGCCCCGCCCAAGCCGAAAGATCCGGGATCGGTACGCTTCCCGGACGAACCCCAGAAGGATGTGCTGCTGTTCCTCATCGAGCACGCACCGCTGAAAAATTGGCAGCGCGACATGCTCAGCATCGTCCGCGACGAGGCTTATTACTTCTATCCGCAGGGCCAAACCAAGATCATGAACGAAGGTTGGGCCAGCTTCTGGCACTCCACCATCATGACCCAGAAGGTACTCCAACCTTCGGAGCTCATCGACTACGCGGATCACCACTCGGGCACGATGGCCACGAGTGGGCAGCGGATCAATCCGTATAAACTCGGCATCGAACTCCTCCGCGATATCGAGCACCGCTGGAACACCGGGCGCTTCGGGGCCGAATGGGACGCCTGCGACGACGCCGAGACCCGCCGCAATTGGGACAGGCCGACGGGGCTGGGCCGAAAGAAAATTTTCGAGGTGCGCAAAGTCCACAACGACATCACGTTCATCGATACCTACTTGACGCCGGAGTTCTGCAAAGAACACAAGATGTTCTCGTTCGCCCACCAAGATGCGACCAAGAATTACGTTGTGGAATCGCGCGAGTTCGAGCAGGTGAAGAGCCGCCTGCTCTTCAGCCTGACCAACTTCGGCAAGCCGTACATCGAAGTGCTCAACGGCAACCACCGTAACCGGGGTGAGTTGCTACTGCGACACCGGTACAATGGTGTGGAGTTGAAGCTGAGCGATGCCCAAGAGACGATGGTGAACCTCCGCTACATTTGGGGGCGACCCGTTCACATTGAAACGGTGATCGACGACAAGCCTGTGCTGCTGAGCTTCGACGGAACCGAACAGACCCGCCAACCCATCGGAGGGAAATCATGAACCCCACGGATGCCCTCGTTCAAGCCCTCGAATCGTGGCAACCCGTCGGTGTCGGCCCGCATACGCAGACCACCGTCCAACCCGGCTGGCAGACGACCGTCACGGCCGACGCGAATGACAGCTTGGCCACACGGGTGACTGAAGTGAGCATCGCTCGGACAGCGCCAGCCCCCGAGGGAAGCACCTTGAAAGGGTGGGCCGAATCGATCGCCGCGAAGTCGTCGAATCTCCCCGAACCGTTGGCGGTGCACGAACTCGATTCCGACGGTCAAACCGCCGTACTACGCAGTGCCAAGCCGAATCGCAAAGGTGATCGGGTCGGGTATTATGAAGCGACGCTGAAAGGCACCGACGAAGCGAAACTCCGTCGGTATACCTCCAACACCGCCGACCACACTCCCCGCGAAGCTACTCCCTTTGTGCTGACCCACGAAGCCATCGCGAAGATCGCCGAGACGTTCGTGGGGGAGTAGAATTAGTGGCAATGGTGTGAATGCTTTGGAGTACCCGCGATGCCCCGTTCGATTCTGTTGACTTTCATCGTTTTGATCGTGGTGACGGTTCCCGCGTCGGCCGTCATCAAGGTGCTGACGCCCCTGAGCAAAGTCGTGACCCCGGTGCAGTTCATCTTCGTCGCGGAGGTGGACAAAGTCGATCCGGACAAGCCCTCGGTGGTACTCAAATTCACCGAGAATTTGAAGGGGAAGACGACGCTCGAACGCCTGCCGGTCAACCTCACCGGCGACGCCTTTGCTAAAAAAGATGGGCACACGCAGGTGATGCTCGACCGGCTCGCCGAGGGGCGTAAACTCATCGTGTTTGTCTCCGAAGACAAGGGCAAATACTACGCGACCGCGTTCCTCGAAGGGACGTGGTTTCAGATGAACGGCACCACCGACCCGGA
>JAYSYJ010000207.1:0-12765 GCA_043727675.1 Fimbriiglobus sp. | reverse complement strand
TACGGGTAGGCGTCGTCCGGGTGTTCGCCGCCGGGCCGATGTTCGACGGCGAAGAATTTCGCCTTGCCGTCGCTGTGGTGGAATCGCTCCGCGAACAGTCGCGGTGTACCCGGATGCTCTTCGCTCGGGCAGGGCCAGAAGACGCCGTCGAGATGGTCGATCTTGGCGTAGGTGATGCCGCTGTAATCGGCGGTGCTGCCAGCCGTGGCCCGGCGAAACTCGCCGAAAACGTCCTCGGCCGATTCGAACGCGAATTGGTGCCCATGGCCTAACCGCTCGGCCAGTTCGCGCAGCACTTCGAGGTCGCCACGGACGCCACGCGGGGGGCGTACCGTCTGCCGACGGTGGATCACACGCCCTTCGAAGTTCGTCATCGTGCCGGTTTCTTCGGCCCACTGGAATACCGGGAGCACGACGTCGGCGAGGGCGGTCGTTTCGTTGGGGAAGGCATCGCAAACCGCGAGGAAATCGGTGGACTTCAACCGGTTCAGTACGCGGGTTTTATCCGGGGACGCCACGGCGATGTTCGACCCCATCACGAACAACGTGCGGATGCCACCGGTTGGTCCGAGGCTATCGAGCAGCTCGCAGGCGCTCTTCCCCTTGCGCGGCAAACTCGCGGCGGGAACACCCCAGATTTTCGCGATGGCCTCGCGGTGTTCCGGGTTCTCAATCAACCGGTAGCCCGGCAACTGATCGGCCTTTTGACCATGCTCTCGGCCACCCTGCCCGTTGCCCTGGCCGGTGAGTGTGGCCCAGCCGCTGTTCTGTTTTCCAGGCAACCCAAGAGCGAGCGCGAGGTTGATCCAAGCGTTGACGGTATCGACGCCTTTGCTGTGTTGCTCCGGCCCGCGCCCGGATAGCAACATGCACGATTTGGCAGTGCCGATCCAGCGCATGAGTTGCCGCATCTGCGGTTCACCGACGCCGGTAATCCGCTCCACCGCGGCCGGGTGATAACCCAGTACGGTGGCCCGCACCGCCTCGAAGCCGTTGGTGCGTTGTGCGATGTACTCGCGATTGAGAAAGCCTTCTTCAATCGCCAAGTAAAGTAAGCCGTTGGCCAGCGCGAGGTCGGAACCCGGTGTGATCGGCAGGTGCAGGTCGGCTTTGCGAGCGGTCTCGGTGCGACGCGGATCGATGACGACGAGCCGACCACCATTGGCCTTCTGCTTTTCGAACCACTGCATGATCGGTGGCAGCGTATCGGCGCAGTTCGAACCGATTAGAACAACCAATTCCGATTGGGCAATATCCGCCACCGGGAACGGCATGCCGCGATCGATTCCGAACGCCCGGTTGCCACCGCCAGCGGCACTCGACATGCACCACCGGCCGTTATAATCGATGTTTGCGGTGCCGAGCGCCAGTCGGGCGAACTTGCCTAAGAGGTAGGCTTTCTCATTGGTGAGTGCCCCTGAGCCGAACACGCCATTGGCGTCGGCCCCGTGTTCGGATTTAGTGCGGAGCATCGCGTCGGCGATGCGGTCGAGAGCGTCATCCCAACTTGCTTCGCGGAAGTCGTCGGCGCGGGAATCGCGAACGAGCGGAGTGAGCAACCGTTGCGGGTGATTCAGCAGCGAGAAGCTCGTCCAACCCTTGATGCAGAGCTGGCCATTGTTAACGGGAAAGTGGGGATCACCCTGAATCTGTGGTACATTCTCGCCAGCCGTGTCGGCCATGCGAATGCCACACTGGAAGGCGCAGTAGGGGCAATGCGTGCGGATCGCGAGTTCTTCGCGTCGGACGGCCAGCGGTAAAGTGGAAGTCGTCATGGCTCAGATCGTCACGAAGATGCCGGCTTCGGTCACATCCACGGGGAACGTTTCAATGGCGCAGGTGCCCTGCTGATCGCACTCACCCGTGGTGGCGTCGTACTTGAAGGCGTGGTACGGGCAGACAACGCTCTCTTCCGAAAGCATGCCGTCGGCGATCATGCCACCTTTGTGCGGGCAGATCCCATCGACCGCGAAAACCTTGCCGGCACGGGTGCGGAAAACGGCGATCGGTTTGCCTTCCACTTCAAAAGCGCGGCCGAGACCGACCGGCAAGTCAGCGAGTTGGCACAGGGCGATGCGGTTGAGCGTGAGCATGAGGAATTCCTGTTCCCGCTTCGGAAGATTAGGTTGAGGTTTTTGTTTCTAGAGCAATACGGGCAGCGAAATCTTCCGCGGTTCGGAGAATTGCCCGGCGTATACCGGTTGGTCGCGTTCGAGCCACGGATCGACGTAAGCCGCCATGGTCTTCTCGACTTCACCGTCGAGTTCGGCACCGATGCCAAGTGAATCTTCAACTATGATTTTGCGGAGGTTCTCGATGCCCATTCGCGGCACGAAATCGTAAGTGCGTTCGATCCATTTGGCGTTGTCGCGGTAATAAATCAGGAAGCGACCGATGACCTGCATCGCCTCTTCGCGGGTCTTCACTCGGCAGAGAATGTCGGTGCGACGCACATGCGCCCCGGCCGCACCGCCCACGAGAATCTCCCACTCTCCGCCCTCAGTCGCCACGATGCCGACATCCTTGACGGTACTCTCGGAGCAGTTTCGTGGGCAACCACTGACACCCATTTTGACCTTCGCCGGAAACTCGAAACCTTGGAATCGTTTCTCCAAGGCGATGCCGAGGCCGGTGCTGTCGTTGGTTCCGTAACGGCAGAATTCGGTGCCGACACAGGTCTTCACGGTGCGCAAGGCCTTGGTGTAAGCGTAACCGGAAGGCATCCCGAGGTCGGCCCAGACGCCGGGGAGGTCTTCCTTTTTGATGCCGAGAAGATCGATACGCTGGCCACCGGTGAACTTCACCATCGGCACGGAGTACTTCTTCGCCACTTCGCCGATGCGGATGAGGTCGTCGGCTGTGGTCACGCCCCCGTAGACCCGCGGGATGACGCTGAAGGTGCCGTCCTTTTGGATGTTGGCATGCACACGGTCATTCACGTACCGGGCATCGCGTTCGTCGATGTACTCGGTGCCCCAGATGCTTTTCAGCATTGAGGCTAAGCCGTTTTTGCTCTTCTCATCTTCGTGGGTCGCGAGTTCCGCGAGTACCGCCGAGACGCTCTTCAAGCCACGCTTCTTACACTCAGCCACGAGCGTCGGTTTGTCGAGCGGCACGGCGGGCACGTACCACGATTCGCTCGGGTCGGCCTTCACAGCCCCGGCCACGGCTTCGATCAACCCGGCGATCATCTTCTTGCACGACCCGCACCCGGTGCCGGCCCGCGTCGCTTTCCCGACCATGGGAATACTGGTCTTCCCGGCCAGAATCGCCTTGACGATGGTGCCCTTACAGACGCCGTTGCAGTCGCAAATCTGCTTCGCGTCGGGTAAGTCCGCAAGCGAGATTTCGGTGCCGTGAGTCTGTGTGTTCGCGCTGAAGAAGAGTTCGTGCCGACGGGACGGTGCCGGTTTTTCGGTCATGAAGTAATCGACTAAATCATCGGCTGGGCCGAGATCGCCGAGCATACAACTAGCGACCACTTTACCCTCGCGGACGATGGCCTTCCAGTAGACTTGGCGGGCCGGTTCGGCGAACGTCACCACTTCATCCGTCGGTTTGACATCCGAGATGCGGCCCATGCTGGCGAGTTCCACGCCCATAACTTTCAGCTTCGTGGCCAACTTAGAGCCAGTGTACGTTGCGGCTGAGTTCAGACCGGTGAGTCGCAGAGCGAGTGTTTTCGTCTGTTCCCAGATCGGCGCGACGAGGCCGTAGACCATGCCGCGGTGTTGGACACACTCGCCGACGCCGTAGATGCTCGGGTCGTTCGTTTGCAGGGTATCGTCGACTAAAATAGCCCGGTCGCAGGCCAGCCCGCACTCGGCCGCGAGTTCTTTGTTCGGTCGGATGCCGGCTGATACTACCACCATGTCGCACTCGACCATCGACCCGTCGGCGAACTTGACGCCCTTGACGCGGTTCGTTTCGTCGCCGGCGAATTCCTTGGTGCTGGCGCCGGTCAACGCCGTAATGCCGAGCTTCTCGATGGTCTGCTGGAGCACTTTGCCACCGTCGGCGTCGAGTTGCACGCCCATGAGCCACGGGCCCATTTCCACCACGGTGACTTTCACGTTGTGCGTCATCAATCCCTTGGCCGCTTCGAGGCCCAACAGCCCGCCGCCGATGACCACGGCCGTCTTGCAATCCTTCGCGTACTCGGCGATGTTGCGGCAGTCGTCGAGGGTGCGAAACACGAACACACCGTGCAGCGATGTGCCGGCAATCGGTGGCACGAACGGCCGCGAACCGGTGGCGAAAACCAGCGTGTCGTAGGCCTCTTCAACGCCATCGGCATAGACAACTTTTGCTTCGCGATCAATCCGGGTGACTTTCTTACCCGCGTGAAACGTGATCTGGTTTTCCGCGTACCACGCCAGTGGATTGAGGAAGATTTCCTTCGCGTCCTGGCTGCCGTTAAGCACATTCGAAAGCAGGATCCGGTTGTAGTTGCCGTAGGGTTCGTCGCCGAAGATGCTGATGTCGAAAGCGTGCGAGGGATCGAGGCCGATCAGATCTTCAATGAACCGTGCCCCGGCCATGCCGTTGCCGATCACGACGAGTCGCTGCCGGGTGATCGGGGTTTCACGGATCGTGTTCGGCTGAATCACAGCTCACCGGGGGAAGAGGAGAGAGCTTGGGTGGAGAGTGCGAGTAATTTCTCGCGGTAGCGAACCACTTCGCCTACGACGAAAAGAGCTGGGGCTTGGACGTTTGCTGTGAGTGCCTGTTCGCCGATAGTCGCCAGTTCGCCGACGATCGTCCGTTGATGTTCAAGAGTGCCATTTTCCAAAATCGCCACGGGTGTGGTCGGTGACAAACCGTGGCTGGCCAGTTTCGCGGCGATCGCCGCGAGATTACGCACGGCCATGTAAAAAACAACCACGGGCATCTTGGCGAGCGCCGCAAAGTCGAGCGTGCATTCGGGGGAATCAGGGTCGTAATGCCCGGTCGCAAACACGACTGCCTGCCCGACAGCACGGTGCGTCAGGGGGATATTGGCAGCAGCCGTAGCACCCAGCGCCGAAGTCACACCGGGGATGATTTCGAAAGGGATGCCAGCTTCGACGAGGGCTTCGGCCTCTTCACCACCACGTCCGAAGAGGCACGGGTCGCCACACTTCAAGCGACACACACGGTGGCCTTCGCTGGCCAAGCGAACCAGCGCTTCGTGAATGGTTTCTTGCGTGGTGGAGCCGACGCAGTAGCCACGCTTTCCGACGTAGAGCACCACGGCATCCGAGCGGGCTTCTCGTAATAATTCGGGTGCGATCAACGCATCATGCAAAACAACATCGGCGTTCTGCAAGCACCGCAAACCGCGAACCGTGATCAGATCTGGTGAACCAGGCCCAGCACCAACTAAAGAAACGTGCCCTTGAACCGGACGCACCGATGGAATCGAGTCAAACATGTCAAGTGATCCAACAATCCGAACGCACGCTGAATGCCGAAGGAGAGATCAGCGTGTGACCAGGACACAAGTCGTGCAGAACACTTTTCGTGCCAGCTAGGTTCGGAGGAGTGAAATTGGGTGGAGAAGGCTTAGAAAGCAGCAGTTTCGATTCACAGAATCTGAACCTACTATTCTACACAAGAACACGTTGCTAAGTTTTCAAGCATGGGCTGCACGTTGACTGAGCGGATGCCGTTTTGTCAAGCGAATCAGCACTTCATTACACATCTATATGTGGCGACAATCAAAAATTCCAAGAATCGTTGGCACCCACCCACTTCGCCTTGTCGCATCCCGGTTGCACGGTATACACGACTCACATTCTTGAAATCTGTCCATTGTTCGGAGGCTCGCTCATGCGTGCCCTGGTACTTTTCATTGCTCTGATTTGCACCGTGTGCACGGCCACAGCCCAAACGCAATCGACGCTTGCGACTGTCAAGGTCGGTTCGGTTCTGGTGCGTTGCGGCCCGTCGGATCAAATGGCGGTCTGCGGTACGCTCGAACAGGGCACGGAAGTCATCGCTCACCATCCGGTGGGAACCGACTGGTACGCCATTCAACCACCGAGCGGATCGCTCAGTTGGATCAGCCAGATCAACGTGGAACTGAAGCGGGAACCGGGCGAAGCCGCGGGTAAATTCCCAGTCAATGCCGTGGTGCATCCTTTCGAGAACGGCGAAGCGAAAATCGCCGCCGGGCTGATGGGCGAATTTAAGCCGTTGAATGTGCAACGCACCAAATTACCAGCGGGCACGATTGTGACTGTCACCGGCCCGAAAGTCATGATCGACGGTAAAGACACCAACGAGGGCTGGTACCCAATCACGCCACCACGCGACGATTTTCGGTACGTGCCGCTCGCGTCCCTAGAGCTATCCAGCCGGGGGGAGAAGTTGACCTACACAATGAAAGGCTCAACGGAAGTGAAGCCGATCTCGGCGGAAACCGGCACAATCTCGGCGATTCCGTCTGCCTCGGTGACCCGCTCGATACCGATCGTCGCCGGGGATGGCTCGAGCAACACTTTGTGGCGTGATGCCGAAAAGGCCCAAGCCGAGAGCAACTTTGTGCGAGCCGAGGAGCTGTACCTGCAACTGGCGACGGCGTCGAACAAAGCGGGCGATGTCAAGTTGGCGAACGCCTGTTACGAACGTGTCCACACGGTGCGCGAGTTGGGCCGCACGACTAAGACCAGCAGCAGTGGGAGTTTGCGACCCACCGACGAGCCGAAGTCTTCTCCGGGTCTGACCGTGAAGCCGAGCGCGATGGATCGGAACCAAATCGGCGATGGGATTTTGCGAACCGTGCGTTTCGAATATCAAGGCAAGAAAGTTTACGCGCTGACCAGTTCCAAGGGGGAGGTGCGGCTCTACCTCATCGCAGATGGGATCGAACTGGATCGGTACATCGGCAAGTGGCTCGAAATCGCCGGCACCGTGACGTATCCCAAGGAATTCGCCGGTGATGGCTTGCTCACGGGAACCCGAATCGACACCGTGAAATAACGGTTACTCGTATTCGACAATCGCTTTCAAAATCCCCATAATCTGGGCCGGGTTGTCGATGAAGTATTCGGGGATGTCGAGCAGGATTTCGTCACCTTTCAAACGTAGAAACTTCCAGGCCGCACCGGTACTGACGACCCCGTGAATCACCGAAGGGGGAACGCCGGCTCGTTCAATGCAGAGCCGAGCGGCAAACATCGCCGCGATGCATTGGGCTAAACCGGTGCGAATCAAATCGTTTTTCGCTTCCACGATGGCGACAAACGGTGCTTGGAGCAGATGTTGGCTCGGCCCGCGTCCGAGAATGAAATCGCAATAGCCGTTCAAACCCCGCTCCGAATCGACGTCCCATTCGAGGCCCGAAAACAGGGCGAAGTTCGTTCCGATGGTTCTTCTCAACTCCAACAACACCGGAGCGAGGATGAACTCGGATTTTGCCTTTTCGGTGCTATTCGCCAGTGCCAATGCGACCCCATCTTTCAGGAAGGCCGCAAACTCGGCACGGACATTCCAAAGCGGTGCATTCGGGAACAACTCGGCATCGACCACGCGAAGGCCGAGTCGTTCGTGGATCAACGGCAGCGTGAAATCGCGGAAGGCCATGGGAAACTCTTGTGGCTAAGCCACGTTCAGCACTTGTAAGCTCACGCTGGTAACCAGATCTTTCACGCGGGTGCGGTACTCGGCCATGTGCGCGGACTTCAAATGTGTTTGCAGCGCTTCCACGCTCGACCACTTCTCGACGACCATGACGGTATCCGGACGCGGGGCGATTTGGACAGCGATGCCCGTCGCCACGTCGACACCGGCACCGTACTCGATGCAGCCAACTTCCGCTTTGACCAGTGGTTCCACCCAGTGGAACTGTTCCAAATATTCGGTTCGTTTGCCAGCGGTGACTTCGATGGTAGCGAGGACATGGATCATGGAATCGGCTCCCGGGTGATTGAATTTCGTCATTCTAGCCGTGTCGGCATGGCCTTGCGAGAGCCGGTCGGGCATAATCGGTGGCATGAGCCGAGAAACCGATCTTCAGCGCGTTCTCAGTGGTGGTCTGGTGGCGGTCGTCCGCGCCCCGGATGCCACCCACCTCGTCGATGTCATTGCGGCACTGGCGGAAGGGGGGGTATGCGTCGCGGAAGTGACCTTCACCGTCCCGAACGCCCTCGAGGTGCTGAAGGCCGCCAAAGAGCGTTTGGGTGATCGTGTGCTGCTCGGGGCCGGCACCGTGCTCGACCCTGAAACGGCGCGGGCGGCCTTGCTAGCCGGGGCCGAATTCATCGTCTCGCCGACGCTCAACCTCGACGTCATCCGTCTCTGCAAACGGTACGACAAGCTCGTGTTCCCCGGTGCATTCACGCCGACGGAAATCCTGTGCGCCTGGGAAGCCGGGGCCGATATCGTGAAAGTGTTCCCGGCCGATGTGTTGGGCAGTGCTTACTTCAAAGCGATGCGTGGGCCGTTGCCGCAAATCCGGCTGATGCCCACCGGCGGCGTCGATTTGAACACAGCGGGGGAATTCCTGCGGGCGGGGGCCTGCTGTCTCGGCGTCGGTTCCCAGATGGTCGACCCCAAAGCGGTGATCCGCGAGGATTACGAATACTTGCGCGGCTTGGCCTGGCAGTTCACCCAAGCCGTCGCCTTAGCCCGCGGTACGGAACTCAACGGCCACAACTGAGTCATTTCTTCTCTTCGAATTTGAACAGCGTCGATTCCGTGCGAAGGTACAGCGCCCCTTTGTCGGGAAGGAACGTCGCGAACGTCTTCTCGTTCATGTCGTTTTCCGCCAGCAACTCTAACTCTTTTTTGTTCGGTTGAATCACCAAGCCGACGCCGGTTTCGGACGTGATATAAATCTTCCCGTTCACCAAGATCGGCGACGACGAGTACGCACTGCCTTTGATCCGGCTCGCCCAGTGGAGCGTGCCCGTTTTCGCGTCGAGGCAGCTCAACATCCCCTGATCCGCGAGCATGTAAAGCTCATCGCCCACGATCAACGGTGTCGGTGTATTCGGGGCAAACTTGCTCGTCATCCAGACGATTTTATCCGTGATGTCTCCGGTACCCTCGGGCTTGATGGCCAGCAGATGTTGATTGGCATACCCCGACGAAATGAAGACCAATCCGTGGGCGTACACCGGCCGGGTGATGAGTGACCATCCCGACTTCGGGTACTTTACCCGCCAAATTTCCTTGCCGGTTTTGGGGTCGTATCCGGCGCACCAATCACTCGCCGCCGACACGATCATCTTCTTGCCGTCGTGCTCGATCAACTGGGCCGTGGCGAACGAGAACTTGAGCAAGCCGGACATTTTGCGGTCGGTCTTCCACGCTTCTCGGCCCGTCTTGGCGTTGATGGCGACCACGAATTGTTTATCGCGGCCGTCGCAACTGAAGACGACATTTCCCTCGGCCAAGATCGGCGAGCCGCCGTTACCGTGCTGCGGTTCGTAGGTGTACTTGTCATTTTTCCAGAGAACTTTGCCGGCGAGATCGAGCGCGGCCGTGCCCATGTGACCGAAGTGAACGATGACCCGTTCGCCATCGGAGACCGCCGTCGGACTCGCATGGCTGTTCTTTTTATGGGGCGGCGACACCGACGCTTTTTCGAGGAATACTTGTTCGTTCCAATCGAGCTGGCCGGTCTTCGCATCGACACAGACGACCCGCAATTCGTAATCGGGCTTCTCGGTACTGCCGATGGGAACCGCCGTGGTGAGAATCAATTTTCCGCGCACCAAGATCGGCGACGACCACCCGGCACCCGGCAACGGCAACCTCCAAGCGACATTTTTGTCCGGCCCCCATGCGGTGGGCACCGCTGGGCCTTCGTAATGACCAACACCGTTCGGCCCGCGAAATTCCAGCCACTCGGCCGCATCGGGTTTTGTGGGTTCAGCACCGAACATCAGCAAAGCAGCCGACAGCGCCAAGGGAGTCATGCGGGGAATCTCAAGGTATGGAGTGTTCGCGGATCAGTTTAGCGAATTGGCCAAGATACTCATGGGAGCGGGATGTTCGTGAAGCCGAAGGCGATCTCTTTCGAGGCACATTCCCAATCGAGGATTTTCATGTTGGTGAAGCGAGAGCCGCTTTCAATTCGGGAATCAGTGCCACGCCCTGCGCCAGGAGTTGTCGGGTCGCGTGTTCCCGATCTTGGAAATCCCCAGTTCCGAGAGTGGCAAAAATCCTGATGGAATCACTTAACGGGACAGCAGGCATCGACCCGGACGGGCTGCGGCATTTCCCCCGGCTTCAGGATGCGCACCGTGACGATCTGGTAAATATCCTGTTGAGTCTTGGTGATCGCCGTGGTTCGGAACAAACGATTCATATAAGGCAATTCCGACAACACGGGCACTTTGGTCTCGACCCGTTCTTCAGCCGACTGTTGACCGAGATAAAGGATCACCGAATGGCCGGAGTCGAGCACCGTCGTGGAAGTGTCGCGAATTGTTTGGATGTCCGAGTTCGACAGGCAGGTGTGCACCGTACCCATTTTGAATTGAACCGACTTCCCGTTGATGGCGATGGTCGGGGTGCACTGCAATAACGTACCGATCTCTACCGATTTATTGGCAACGGCGACCACGCCCGATGCCGGCTTGGTGGTACCCGCCACTTCGACGACTTGGGTCACTTGAAACGTGCCCATTTGGCCGTCGGCGCAGGTCATTTTGGGACTGGTCAAGATGGTCACGCGGTGATCGGTTTTGATCTCGGCAACGGCTTTTTTCAATTCCTCGGGGTGTAGTATTTCGGCTTAGGCTTGCCCTTTTCGGACGCCGACGGCCAGCCGGCTTTGTCGCCGAATCCCGCGCGAACGGACACGATTTGCACCTCCACCGACACTTGCTGATTTTGCAGTCGACGCAGGCTTTCCAGCAATTTGGTCACCTGTGCCAGAACGTCTGGCGCGTTGGTGATGCAGAGGGAGTCCGACGCTGCGATAAACTCGATCGTGCCGGTACCCCCGCCGAGTTCCCACGACTCCGGCGCGGTCATCGCCACAATCAACTTCATCAACGTGTGCGCGGTGTCGGCCTTGCTGTTTTCGAGCGAGGCTGCACCGGGAATCTGCAGCGATGCATCGACGAGATCAACGACTTCGAAGACGCGTGTCTTCGGTTTGACTGGTGTCGTCGAAGCGACGGTGAATCGCTGGAATGTAACGCCCGGCTGGGCCTCCATTTTGAGTTCGCCGGATTTTTGCGACTGCTGGTACGGCGGCGCCGTGAGATGCGCAAGCATCGGATGGCTAAGTTTGCTCGTTTCATCGCCACCGATGCTTGCGCATCGGGTTAACAGCGTTGGCGTCCCGTTAACCCGATGCGCAAGCATCGGATGGGTGTTGAGCGGCGAGGAGCGTTGCAGCGGGAGTGCCTGCAGTGGCAACTGTGCCAGCGCTGTTGGCAGAGCAAGCAACGAGGCTCCGAGGGACAAGATCGAAAAATGGAATCGCATGCGGGACGCCTCCGTGGGGGGTTAGGGGCACCCGCTACTACCAGCGTGGTGAAATCGGCACAAGCCGAAGGCGAAGCGAATCGAAGTGCGCAAGTTGTTTCTGGCACAAGAGTCGAGACAGTTGAAATCCAACTAAAAATAAGACCTCGCTGAAACCCCAATTGACCGGCCTCCGGAATGGCGTCAAAAACTCTCTTAGCTTCCGCTTCCGCGAACGGTATAGTATCCCAAACACACCCGGCTGAGAGACACTGCCGATGACGACCCCGCTGGACGCACCTCAAAAACAATCCCGCCCCTGGATCTGGCCCCTGCTGATCGCGAGTACCCTCGGTCTGTCGGCGCTGGCCATCGTCCTCACGGCTGGCCCTGGCACTCCGCTGGCGACCGCGTCGGCTAAGCCCGTGGAGTCGCCGATCGCTCAGGAACCGAAGCCCGAGCCAAAGCCGGAACCGAACCCGGTTGCCCCGGAGTTTCCCGAAAAGATGGACTGGCTCAATACGGCCGGCCCCATCACCATGAAAGACCTGAAGGGGAAGATCGTCCTCCTCGACTTCTGGACGCTCTGCTGCATCAACTGCATCCACACGCTGCCCGATCTCGCCAAACTCGAAAAGAAGTACGCCAACGAGATCGTGGTCATCGGTGTTCACAGCGCCAAGTTCGACAACGAAAAAGAGACGTCGAGCATTCGCAAAGCGGTGCTGCGTTACGAAATTGCTCACCCGGTCGTGAATGATGCCGATCACAAGATTTGGGACAAATATGGGGTGACATCGTGGCCGACACTGATGGTCGTCGGCAGCGATGGGAACGTCGTCGGTGCGGTCAGCGGGGAAGGCAATTTCGAGCTGTTGGATAAAGTCATCGGCAAGCTCATCGAAGAGGGGAAAAAGAATAAGACTCTCAACGAGACACCCATCCGCTTCGACCTCGTGCGATTTCGTGAGAAGGGCGATACCCCGCTCTTCTTCCCGGGCAAAGTTCTGGCCGACGGAGTTGGCAAACGCTTATTCATCGCCGATAGCACGCACCACCGCGTCGTGATCACCGATCTCGAAGGTAAGAAACTCGGCATCATCGGCAGTGGCAGCCCCGGTTACAAAAACGGCAAATTCGCCGAGGCCCAATTCGATGACCCCCAAGGTCTCGCACTCGATGGCGATCTCTTGTACATCGCCGATCGGAAGAACCACAGCGTCCGTGCAGCGAACCTCAAAACCGGCGAAGTGAAACTCTTCGCCGGTACCGGCCAGCAAGATTCCAAATCCCGCTTCACCGATACCCCTGCCGACCCGCTGAAAACCGGGTTGAACAGCCCGTGGGATCTGTTGTTGG
>JAYSYJ010000206.1:0-12771 GCA_043727675.1 Fimbriiglobus sp. | reverse complement strand
CGATCCAATGGCTCGGTGCGGCGTGTCATCCCAATTTTGAAAACGCCTTCCCCAAAAGAGCCGATGTTAGAAATCACATACACGTGGCCGTGTTTGATCCCCATTTCCGCGTTCGACTTGACTCGGATTGATTTCGCCTCGGATTCGGCCAGCAGAACCTGCAACGCCGCCAGCTCCGCCGCGTGCTTTCCACCGACGTCATCCATGGCTCTGGCCATCGCTTCCCGCTGCAACAGAATGCGTTCTTCAATCGCACGTTTCTCGCTCTCCACTTGCTCGATGGCTTCTTCCGCTTCACGCTGTCGGCGCTCTTCGTCCTTCATCACTTCTTTGATTCTCGTTTGGTCCCTCCGATCAGAATCCGCTTGAATCGCCTTAAGATAGAGGTTGTGTAAATCCCAAAGCACTCGCTCTTCTTCGGTTGGGGGAAGTAAGAATCCAATTTCTCGGAGGCGGCTGACCACCGATTGCACTCGCTTCTTTTGATTGATGTAATTCGCTAAAGTCAGAGATCGTTTCGAGTTGGTAGCCACTTCTTCAAAATAGTTCTTACCGAGTGTGTTGCATTGAATTTCAATCACAGATTCACTCACCCGGCTCGAATCTCGCATATGCTCTAAGTATGCAGTATGAACTCCGGCATTCTTCAACTCTGACCGAAGAATACGGTTTTCGTTTTGAAGGGTTCCATACTCGATAGCCCGCCCGGCAAATGCGGTGCGCACTTCCGCAAACTTTCGCTCTTCAACGATGAGCCGATCATCCCGTTGATTGAGTTGTTTCTCAAATTCGATTTGTCGTTTGGCTTGGGTACGATGTTCTTCAATTTCGTCGTCCAACCGACACCGCGCCAATGTCAACTCTTTCAGTTGGTTCACATGTTTGCGACGTGGTGCATCCATTATGAAATAAGTAACGGTTGCGCCACCTATCAGACCGACGAAAGCTAGAAATGCTCCGAACATACTCTTTTACCCTTCCGAGCGACGGTTGAGAATTACAAAATCTGTTTCCCGTCGGCACGATTTGCAGACCGCATTTGTAGCGAGGGCAGGAGTCGTTGCACGATGCAGTGCGCCACACTGGAAACATTTCCCAGCCGCGATCCGGGCGAAGTTAGTCACCTTCGCATATGCCGGTTTGGAGTTCTCAGACAATAAATACAAAAGTCCCGCCGAGTACCAAAGTTTCAAAATGGACGAGTCTTGTTCGGACGTCGAATCGGCGCTGCCGAGAACATCCACTCCCGCGCAGAGTCTTTCCCAAAGCTCCACACTGCGAACCAATAATTTATGTGCGGAGTCCAGCTTCTGAAGCAGACTTGGAATTGCGTCTTTTTCTGTCTTCGTACCGCTCTTGTAAAACTGTTCCACTTGTCCGATCACCTGCGACCGAAAGAAGTACGGTGCCAACCCGAGCAGATGATCAACGATTTGGACATTCGGAGTCAAAGTAGCCAGGTAGCGTCGTTGATAAGAAACTGAATTGTGAACTTTACCCAAACTCGTCACGCCAATTTCGATTGCTCCGAAGTAGTCCTGGTTCGCCACGTGACCTTCCATCAGGGCCACTTGTGAGTTGCACCAATTGAAAGCAGTTTCGAGTTCGGCCTTGGTAGCCATGGTCACCCTGGGTCAAACTTCAAACGCAACGACGAACGAATCTAATTAGCGTTCATTCAAGTTGTACCATATTCAGAATGGCGTGGCAGCGATGCCACACTCCCAAAGAATCGTTGCTAAGGCCCCTGTTGGCACACTCGCGTTGCGGCCACCCGAAGTCGCGTGCTAAGATAGCTCTTCCAAAATGGTTCCACCGGTTAGGATGCGGCATGAAGTGCGTGGTGACGGGGTGCGCAGGGTTTATCGGATCTCACCTGACCGAGCGATTGCTGAACGACGGACACTCCGTGGTCGGCATCGATTGCTTCACCGATTACTATCCCCGAGCGATCAAAGAATCGAATATCGCCGGGTTCCGCGATCAGCCGAAGTTCAAATTCCACGAGCACGATTTGGCCACGGGCCACCTCGACGCCGCCGTCGACGGCGCGGAGTACATTTTCCACTTGGCGGCCATGCCGGGACTGACCCGCAGTTGGATCGATTTCGACATCTACGCCCGCTGCAACCTCACCGCGACGCATCGTTTGCTCGAATCGTTGAAGGGATCCAAGAGCCTCAAAAAGTTCGTCTATGCCAGTACTTCTAGCGTCTACGGGAAGTATGCCAGCGGCGACGAAAACCTGCCGACGAGGCCGAGTTCACCCTACGGCATCACCAAACTCGCCGGGGAGCAACTGGCCCGCGTCTATCTCGATGAATTCGACATCCCGACGGTCGTGTTACGTTTCTTCAGCGTCTACGGGCCCCGGCAACGCCCGGAAATGGGCTACCATCTGTTCATCAAGTGGATTCTCGAAGGGACGCCGATCAAGCTGACTGGTGATGGCCTGCAAGTGCGTGGCAATACCTACATCGGCGACTGTGTGGAAGCGACCTTGCAAACCGGCTTGAAGGCGATGCCCGGGGAGACGTTCAACCTCGGTGGCGGCGAAATCACAACGATCATCGACGCGATCCGCACGATCGAACGCCTCGCCGGGAAGCCGGCCAAAATCGAACGCCATCCGCCGCGTCCGGGCGATCAACTCGCCACCGCCGCCGACGTCACGAAACTGTTTCGGCACCTCGGTTGGAAGCCGACGACGGGGTTGGAAGCAGGATTGGCGAAACAGATTGACTGGCAACGCGGGTTGGTTTGAGACCTCACCTCGAAAAGGAGCACGGATGCTCGACACCTTGAATCGACGACTTGTGTTACCCCTCCTCGCGGCTAAGCGCGGCAGTACCTATTTGCGCGACCTTGTCGCACTCGAACGGACGCAGTTCGAGTCGCCGGAACAAATCCGTGCGCGGCAACTGACGCTGTTGAAAACCCAGTTGCAACACGCGTTTGCGACGGTGCCGTACTACCAACGCACTTGGGCGGCGGCGGGTGTTCACCCTTCCGATCTGAACTCGCTGGCCGATTTGGCACACTTCCCGATTCTGCCGAAGGCGGACATTCGCACCCGTGGCCCGGAGTTGTATTCGACGGCGTACCGCAATGCCAAAGTCCGCACCAAAACGACCAGCGGAAGCACGGGAGTCCCGCTGAAAATTTTGCTCGATGAACGCGGGGCCCAGTGGAAAACGGCTTGTACATTGCGTGCTGATCAGTGGTCGGGTTGGCGGCTCGGCCAACGAGTCGCCAAAGTGTGGGGCAACCCGGAGTATCGCCATTTCGGGTTGCGTGGTCGGCTGATGAACCATTTCGTGGATCGTGCCGTGTACCTCGATACCATCGGTCTGACGTCCGAACGGATCGGCGAATTCGCCACAAACCTGCGCCGGCACCGACCGGGGATGCTCTTCGGCCACGCCCACTCGCTTTACTTGTTGGCGTGCGCGTTGAAGAAATCCAAAATCACCGACATTCGGCCGAACGGGATCGTGAGCACGGCGATGCCGCTGCACGACTGGCAGCGGGTGGTCATCGAAGAGGTGTTCGGGGTGCCGGCGACCAACCGCTACGGCTGCGAAGAAGTCAGTCTGATTGCGTGTCAGTGTCAGCGGCACGCCGGATTGCACGTCGCGGCGGAGTCGGTGTATACCGAAGTCGATGGCCGACCGACCGGCACCGGGAAGCTACTCGTCACCGACCTCACCAACGCGGCGATGCCGCTGATTCGGTACGAAATCGGCGATGTCGTCACCCTGTCGGATCTCCCCTGCGGGTGCGGTCGAGGCTTGCCCGTCATCGACAAAGTCGAGGGTCGCGATGCCGATTTCGTGGTGACACCGGCGGGCAGTTTGATCTCGGGAATCTCGCTCACCGAGAATTTTGCGATGCACATCAACGGGGCCGCGCAGGTGCAAATCATCCAAGAGACGACTACCCACTTGCGCGTGCGACTCGTGAAAGACGATACCTTTTCGGATGTCAGCCACCGGCAATTGGCGACGCTAGTACTCGACACATTCGGCCCGACGATGCGCTTCGATGTCGAGTTTCTGGACGTCATCCCACAAGAGCCGAGCGGGAAGTACCGCTTCTGCATTTCCAAAGTCGCCAACGAGTTCATGCGGGGGCTGTCCGCATGAACCGCCCCACAGTCTCGGTGGTGATGGCCGCGAAGAATTACGCGAAGTTTCTACCCGAAGCGATCGATTCGCTGCTGGTGCAAACCTTCGCCGATTGGGAACTCGTCATCATCGACGACGGGAGCACCGACGCCACAGTCGATGTGGTGCGACCGTACCTCGCCGATGCTCGCATCCGCTATTTTCGGTCGGATGTCCTCGGGCAATCGCGGGCCAAGAACCTCGGCATCGGCTTCAGCTCCGGTGACTTCATCGCTTTCCTCGACGCCGATGACGCTTGGTTGCCGACCAAACTCGCCGAGCAAGTGGCACTGTTGCGACGCTGCCCGACTGTCGGCGTCACCTACACGCAGCGGGAACTGATCGACGAAAATGGCACCATACTGAGCGTGAGTACCGAGCCGCTCCCGGGTGGGTGGATCCTCCCCGAAATCTTCCTCCAAAACTTCGTCTGCTTTTCGTCGGTGATGGTGCGTCGGGAACTGTTCGAGACCGTCGGCGTGTTCGACCCCGCTCTCGATTTATCGATCGATTACGATCTCTGGCTCCGGGCCGCGCGGCACTTCGAGTTTCAACCGGTGCAACAGGTGCTGATGAAGTACCGAACGGGCCATGGGAACTTGTCGAAGAAGCTGGCGGATCGGGTGGCGACGGCCATCAGCATCATGACCCGGGCAGTCTTCCGTCGGGGATTGCACGCGGAATTGTCGAAGCCGACCATCGCGGAGGGTTTCGCGTCGACCTACCAAACCCTCGGCTTCGTGATGCGCTCTTCGGAGCCAATCACAGGCGCGAAGTGGTACGCGGAAGCGTTCCGCTGGCCCATTCTCCGGCAGATCTCCGCAAAGGGGATTGCGAAGTGCGGGTTACTGTGGATCGGTGGCAACCGGGTCAGCGGATCGGCCGAGAATGCCACCGCGAACGGCTGACGATCACTCCCACTCCGCTTGAACGCGGAGCGTCTCGTTAGCGCTGAAGTCGAGCGGAATTTCCCCGCCGCGCGGCTCGAGCGTGTCCCCGACTTTGCCTTCATTGTCGACCGCCATCGCCTGGCTGGGATCGCGGGCGAATTGGATGGCGGACGCACCGGCGAACCCGGCGGTTTCAATCAGCCGCATGGCCACGGCTCGGCTCTTGCCTTCGCTCGGGGGCACCGGTCGCAACGATGTCATCAACAAACTCGGCAAATCGACGTGCCCGAGCCAGCCCGAGGCACCACCCGGTGGTGGGCCTTTCTCCGTGAGCACCACCGGCGTCGGGGCGACCCAGCCGGCGGCTGTTTGCATCGGCAAATCGCGGTCGAGTGTCAGGAGTAAATCGAAGCAGCGTCCCGTTTCCCCTTCGGGGATCAAGATCACGTCGGCCATGCGCTTGTTGTGTTTCTGAATGAACGGTAGGCCGCCGGTGAAGACGAAACTGCGTTCGCCACCGAGACGGATTTCGAGGTAATCGGGGGAGCAAGGACGGGTGTACGTGGAGGCGAAGTTCTGCCCGTTGACCCCCCGGTAAATGGCACTGCGTTCATCGCGCCAGGCGAAGCGTGCCCCGTAGTACGAATGCCAAGGGTAGTCCGTCGGCGCGTGAACCGGATCGATCTCGATTCGGAGTTCGAGTACGGGCCGACCGACCCAGGCGCGCAAGCGTTGGCGGAAGGTGGCCAACACCACGTCGTGTTCGTCGAGAATGTCGCCTTCGCAGGTCACTTCACCCAAGGCCGTGCCCGCATGCGTGACGGCCACATGACGCGCTCGCGTTTTGCTGCCGGGATTGAAGACGAGCTGCATGCCGAGACGATTCAAGCGAGTGCGGGTATCGCGCAAGGCCCGGATGGCCCCGCTCTGCGGATCGAAATCGGCTTCGAGGAATTCGTTCCGCACGGCCGTGCCTTCGGCCAGTTTGATGCGCGACTTCGGTGCGGCGGTTCCACTGGGCCCGCGTCGTGGAACCCAGGCGAAGCCGAGGCTTGGCACTTCGACAACAAGCTTGGCCGTCTTACCGCTGAACTCGGCCGCTTTCACAGGATCGACGACGGGAATCGGCCCCGTGAAACCGTCGAGTTCGAGTGTCACCCGCCGGGTGAAATTGCACGGATTCAACACCAGAAGGCCCGGTTGACCATCGGCCGAGCGCGCCAAGATTCGTTCCGCGAGGCGAGCGGCGATGGCGTCTTCGATGGAAGGGAGTACCGGCGGGACACCCGAAACAGTGGCGCCGTGCGTCTCGATTTCGTCTTCGAGAATTTCCAGCTTTTTGACCAGTTCCAAATCGTGCTCGGTGGGCACGGTCAGCATTCGGTGCAGGCCGGCGAGGGCGAATGCCGAATCGAGCCGGCGCCGCAGTCGATGGTGGACTGCGAAGCCACTCACGGGGTCGGAACGGTGCAACACCGTTACGCGTTCATCGAGGTAATCCGCGAAGTAATCGTCGGCGGTGGTCGTCCCCAAGTAATCGCCGTATTTTTGCTCGCTGAGCAGGCGACCGAGTCCGAACCATTGCCCGACAAGGTCGCCGAGTTCCGCCATGCCAATGAGTTGGGCGTAACCGGGTGCGGGCGGTTCACCGGTATGTTTGAACGCGACGGTGGGGGTCGAATCTTGACTAAACGCCTGATGGAGGTGATAGACGAGGTTGAAAAACGTGAGCGGGTCGGACGCGCTGTGCGGTTCGCGGCCGAACGATTCCATCGCCTTCCCGTCGGGAGACGGCCAATTCAACACCACGGCGTTGCGGGTCGGTGTCAAACCTCCGTCGAATGTCACGACGACGGCGTTGGCGTAGCCGGCCGATTGCAGCCAGCCGGGCAAATGCGGGTGCAGTGCGGAGCGTTTGCGGGCGTAAATCTGCGCTTCGGTACTGAAAAGAGTCCGCACAGTCGCACGGGCCTTGTTGAAGTTCCAAAATTGGCTCTCCACGGGCAGCAAAGCATCTTCGCGCTCAGAATAGGCTCCGCAGGCGATATCGACGGCACTGGGCAAATTTGGCAAGAACTTGGCCTTCAGTTCAGCGAAGCGTTCCGGGTGCGTCTGCGCGAGTTCTTCCAACAGTTGCCCGGAGGCCAGCACCGTGAGTGGCAACCCGGCGCTCAAGGAAGCTGGCCACTCCGCACCGAGTGTTTCAGGCGTCGGGATGGCCATGTCGATCAAACGAAGCTCGTTCGAGTTCAGCACCTGCCGGGCGTACAGCAGCTTCTCGCCGGCGGCTTTCAGTTTCTCTAAAACGGCGCTGCGGTGGTCGGGTAACTTCGCAGCTTCAACGGCGGATTGCACGTCGGCCCAGAAGCCGGCCGCATCGAGTAAGTGATCGTGATCCATCGCATCGAACAGAGACTCGATCAGCAAGTAGCTGTAACCGAGCGACTGGAAGAGAATCACGGTGCTGGCGGAGACATTTAGCAGCTCCTCGGGGGTACCGAGGGTGCGGCAGGCCCTGAGAATCCCCGCCGTTGTGGCGTCGGCGTCGAGGGTGGCTGGGGCGCTCGCCGCGTTCGCTTCTTGCAAGCGGTCAGCCCAATCGTCGGGCTGGTAGAGGTGCGGGCCACTGGGCACCGTGTAAAGCGCACCTTCCTTCGGCATGTCGTGGTCGTAGGTGCTTGAAGCTTGCGGGGGCCGATCCAGCCCGACGAGCGCCGCCGGGTGCCAGAGTGCGAAGTAGCCGTTGAGCCACGAGGTGGCCTCTTCCGCATTCAGGCTCACCGGATACGAAGTCGGGGGGCGATACGGCGAGAGAAGATGGGATTCGCGTGGTGTCATAGTGAGAACGAAGCGGATGGCTGGGCAACGCAGATCAACCGGTAATATATGCAGTGGGCCACCGATTCAGCACACCATCGCTCCGGGGAGCTGTGGTGTGGTTGAATCGGCGATTTGCCAGACCCTAATCGACTGGTTACATCCCGGTGGCGAGCGCCAATGCCAACTGACACCCGGCTTCGAACTCGACGAGATCGACCCACTCCTTGATCGTGTGGATTTCGTTCTGCCCGGCACCGAACGTGACCGTGGGGATGTTGTGTTTGACCATCCAGTTGGCGTCCAAACCACCGTTGGCGACGCGGATGTTCGGCGTCCGTCCAATCGCCGTGATGGCCCGACTCGCCTTGGCGACCACCGGGGCTTTTTCGGCGATTTTGAACGGGAAATAGTCGGTGTGCGACGTGAACTTCATCTTGCCGGGCTTGCCTTCGTGATCGAGTACCTTTTTGAGAGCCGCGCTGAATGCGTCTTTGTACGCGTTCGAGATCGCTTTGAAGAATCGGGCATCGTGGCTCCGGCTCTCCCCCTTCACCAGCACGTAATCCGTGACCACGTTGGTGGCATCGCCAGCCGTTCGGTCGTGCTTGCCACCGACCGGGCCGATGTTGCTGGCTCCTTCTTTACCATCTTTGGTGATCTTGCCCCACCAGCCCTTGGCCTTAATGTCGGTCATCGCGTAGGCCAAAATCATCATCGCCGAAATCCCCCGTTCCGGAGCGACCCCGGCGTGCGACGCCTTGCCGAAGAGTTCGACTTCCCAGCGGTCGGCCCCCACGGCCCCGATGAAGACGTCGCCGGCACTGCGGCCATCGAAGTTGAAGCCCATGGAAACATCGTCGAATTCGGCGGGGTTGAGGTGCCGTGCCCCGTAGAGGCCCGATTCCTCGCGCACCGTAAACAGCAATGTGATCGGCGGATGTGGCAACCGCTGTTGAATGAGTTCGGCGGCGAGCGTGACCAGGACAGCGCAGCCGGTGCGGTTATCACCACCGAGTGCGGTCTCGGCTTCATTGATGATCTTCTTCCCTTTGCGAACTGGTTTCGCGCCGGCGCAAAGTGGCACCGTGTCTAAGTGCGTCATGAACAATTGTCGCGGAGCATTCGCCAAAGCACCGACGCCCGGGAGCACTACCACTAGATTTCCCGTTTGCGTCGGCACGGGAATGCGGGTGTTGGCATCGTCGTGATGGATCGACTTGGGAGGCACGCCGACCGCTTTGAGACTTTCCCCGATTTCCTTGGCGATTTTACCTTCTTCCCCAGTGATTCCAGGCACCGCGAGGAACCGAAGTAACCGGTCGATGGCCGCCTGGGAGTCGATCTTGAACATCGGGAAAACTCACTCGGAATAGATAAGATTCTTATTAAGATACGCAAATTCCAGCGATTTCCGCGGATTTGCCGGATTTGCAAGGTATTTCGGGTCTGTCAAATCTTTCTGGCGTTCGATTTCGGCCTTGAAAGGGCCGTTCCATCAGCCCAGGTCGGAGGTCGCTTAGCGACCGGAGGCCTGGGTACTGCGCTCCGCATGGAGACGCCCTGAAAGGGCGGTTCTAAGGACTGCTTTGAACCGTCCCTTCAGGACGGAGACCGTTTTCCGGATCGGGGTTCCCAGGCCTCCGCCGGCGGCGCCGGCTCCGACCTGGGCTGATGGAACGGCCCTTTCAGGGCCGAAATCCTCCGAATCCGACCGCAAGAAAGATTTGCTTGACCCGATATTTCGCTGTGCGATGACCTTTTGCTAAAATGCAAATTGGTTTCAAACGAATCCCATGACGACACATGAATTTTTTGAGTGGAGCCCACCATGTCAATCGAAGAATCGTTCGCGGCAAACATTGTCCCCGTACTGGCCATTGCCCTCGGTATCGTGTGCGCGATCATTTGCGTGCTCGCGGGCGTGTGGGCGAAAGTCCGAACGGTCGAGCAGAACGCCGCACTGAAGCTGGCATTGCTCAATAGCGGGATGAGTGCGGAAGACATCATCGCCGTGGTGAACGCGGGAAACCGTGAGAAGGTTTCGTGATGATCCGATCCAAAAAATGAGAAAACTCACTCCGCCACCTTGGATTCTCTGATACCTTCTTGTTGAAGGTCGTCAGGCCATTCGAGGAGCTCCCGTGATCCCGTTTCGAATTGTGTTTTGCATCGGTTTCATAACGTTAGCATTGACTCGGGTTTGCGCCGCACCGCCCGCCATCACGTACCTCTACCCAGCCGGGACGCAGCGTGGCACTTCGGCTGACGTGACGATGGGAGGGTCGTTCGACCCGTGGCCACCGAAGTTGTGGGTGAATGATCAAGCCCTCACGGTCGTCGCGGGAAAAGACAAAGGAAAGCTGACTGTCACTGCGACCAAGGACGCCGTGCCAGGTGTTTACTGGCTCCGATCTCACAACGACGAAGGCGTCAGCGGTTTACGGCCATTCATCGTCGGGTTGCTCCCCGATGTGAAGGAAGTGGAGCCGAACAACGATGCCAAGAAGCCGCAAGTGATCGACGGCAATGCGGTTGTCAACGGCCGATTCGACAAATCTCATGATGTCGATTGTTACCGAGTGACACTGAAGAAGGGGCAAACGCTCGTCGCTTCGATGGAGTCCCATCAGAACCTGAAATCACCGGCGGATGCGATTCTGCAAATTGTCGGCACCGACGGTTATGTGCTCGTCGAAAATCACGATTTCCACGGCCTCGATCCGCAGATTGTGTACACGATTCCCAAAGACGACTCTTACATCGTGCGTACGTTCGCGTTCCCGTCCAGCCCCGATTCCAGCATCCATTACTATGGCTCCGATGCGGCGGTGTACCGCTTGACGCTGACCACCGGGCCTTACGCCGAGTTTGCGGTGCCATTGGCGGCGTCGGAAGCCCAATTGAAAACACCCGGAGTCCGCGTTGAAGGTTGGAACTTGACAAAAGGGTTGCGACTCACGAATCCCATTGTTCCGAAGGGCTCCAGTCACGCGACGCTGTTCGCCCCGGAGTTGGCCAACCCGCTCCGTGTTCGGATTCAAGATTTTCCAAGCACGGTCGATGGGGAACCGGAGGGCAAGCCGGTTCCGTACCAAGTGCCGTTTACGGTCACCGGGCGACTGGCCAACGAAAATGCGATTTCCACTTACAAAGTGCCGTTGAAAAAAGGTCAAGCGATCCGCATCGAAGTCGAAAGCCGGTCGCTCGGATTATCGGTGAACCCGGTGATCGAAGTCTCGGGAACCGATGAAAATCGCAAGTTTCGGAAGTTCAATCACAACGAGCAAGAGAAGCCCGATGATGACACCGCGTCGAACTTCACCGCGCCGGTCGATGGTGACTACAGCATCACCGTGAACGACATCTATGGCGGCGGGGGCGGCCTGCGTGATTCCTTCTTGCTCCGGGTGACCCCGCAGCTGCCCGACTACGAGTTGACAGTCGCGGCGGACCGTTTCACAATCGTACCGGGCAAGCCGACGGTGATCCCGGTGAAAGTGGTTCGGAAATTCGGGTTTGCGAAACCGGTGGACGTGATCGCCGAAGGGTTACCCGCCGGGATCAAGTTTGAAATCACTCCGCCGGCGAAGCCCGATCCGAACGGCATCACCATCACGTTGACGGCCGACAAGCCCGTATCCGGGATGTTCCGACTCATCGGCCACGTGAAAACCGAACCGAAGCTCAGCCGGGTGGTGCACGCCCAGGTTCCGGAGTGGGCCACGTTACCGATCCCCGATCTCTGGGTCACGGTGACGAACCCACCGCCACCGCCCGCTCCCCCGAAAAAGTAGGGCGAGCCTTGGGTCGACTTCACACGCCGGCAATCAACCCCTTCAGTTTCGACCCAATAACCGGCACGTACGTCAACGGGCGAATCCACTTCAACACGCCGACGGTTCCGAAAGCGGCGTTGGCGGCGTCGGAACCAGTCGCATCGGGTTGGCCGGGTGCACTCCATTTCACGGGTTGAATCGAGTTCCGCTCGGTCGCGGCGACATCGACGCAATCGACGGCACCGCCGAGATCCGCAGCGACGACGAGTGCCGCCGCCCGGCACTGTTGCGGTGATCGGGAGTTGAATCGGAAGCTGAATCGCCGCGTCGGCCGGCTCCCGGTGAATTGGGCCAGGATCATCGACCCCGGCATAAACGATACTAACATCGTCATCATCAACAGGCTGAAGACGAGCAGGCCCATGAACACACCGATGCCCAAATGCAGGCCGCAACCGAGCATAATCCAGTACGGGCGAAGCCGAGTCCAGATCACGAATGGCAGCGAGATTTCGGTGAACAGGGTGAAGTACACCCCGATGGCCGCCATCACGGAATAGACCGGCCGCGACGCCGCCATGGTTCGCACCATGTCTTGATACCACCCGTAGTGGATCATGGTGAACTCCGGATTCACCAAGGTATCCCAGTACGCGGTGTGATTCCACCAAGCGTCCCCTTTGAGCTTCGCTAACCCGGACGCGGCGTAGATGAAGCAGAAGTGGATTTGCAATAATCGCTGGGCGAAGCCGCACGAGGGCGATGGCGGCGCGACGGCCAAGTAGCGTTGCGTGGCACCGTCGATGGTACCGGATCGGCCGAGGCTGGCGCGGGCGGCCCGGTAGCGGTTGATGAGCCGATCGAGGGAGAAGGTGGCCCCGCAATTGGCGATCATCAAATAGATGAGCAGGATGTTCATCATGGTGTCTTGGCCGAACAGCACTTGCTGGTTGCGGTGCAAATACGATGCGGCCGCGAACCAGGTGAGGATCGCCGTGACGCGGGTGAACAAACCGAGCGTGAACATGATCAGGACGACCAATACCGCGCTGTGGGCCAACGCCATTTCGGTAGGGTCGGTGATGTGGAACCAGAACGAAAACGTCGGATGGCCGATGC
>JAYSYJ010000205.1:0-12788 GCA_043727675.1 Fimbriiglobus sp. | reverse complement strand
TCGGGCTTGGCGTCGCTCTCAGACGTTGAGATTATTGTAGAAACCGAATCCCGTTCGGTAAGCGAGCGGGATTCGGTCGGTCGTTAGTGGTGGCCGGCGACGTTCAAGCCGCCAAAGAATCCCGTGAAAACCGTGAAGTCTTCAATCGTGCTGAGATCGATACCGTTGAGGATCTGCACGCGCGGGAAGCCGTTCGGCCCTTGAGCGAGTGTGATATCGCCGAAGTTATCGCTGTTGTTGAAGCTGACGGCCACGCGCATCCCGCCGGTGTAGCCCTGCAAGAAGCCCGGTTTCGGAGTCGTCGGCCCCCCCGCGAAGCTCGTTGGGATCGGGGTCGGCGCGGTCAACGTGTTCCCCAAATAATCCGGGATCGCGTTCGTGTTCAACGGATTCGTGAAGGCGTCGGAAACGAAGCTATCGCTGAATCCCACCGACGTGATCGCTCGGCTGAAGATCATCTGGTTGCGGTCGACCGGATTGCGGATGTAAATCCGGGCTTCGGGTGTCCCCGAACCACTGCCGACAACGATGTCGTCTAGGAAGTCGTTGTTGAGGTCACCCACCGCGACGTAAAGACCGCGAGCGTCTTTCGAGTCGCCCGCGAAGAAGTTTTTCGTTTGAACCGCCGTGCCACCGGAAAGGTCGAAGACCTTAACGAGCGTACTACCCGATGCCGGGGCCGTGACGAGCTTGATGATACCATCGGCGTCGATCTCGCCGGCCGCCACCCGAACGCCGTTGGTCTCTCCGGTGTTGTAGGCGAAGAAGCTGGCGAGTTGATCGCCGATGGCGTTCCCGTTGAAGCCGCCGCGTGTGACCGCGTTGCCGTTGAAGACTTTGACGTGGGCATTGGCTCCGGAGCCTGCCGAAACGATCAAGTCGTCGATACCGTCGCCGTTGAGATCGCCCGTGGCCACTTCGACTCCGCCACGAAACGCGGGATCGAACGCGAAGAAACTCGAGAGTTGCTCACCGGTTCGACCGTCGATGATCTTGATGTGCGGACCACCGCGCGGGCCGGCGGCGACCACGATATCTTGGATATTATCGCCGTTGAAATCGCCGAGGGCGACACGGACGCCGCCTTTGAAACTGGTATCGAAGGCCTGGAAGTTGAAGAGGAGGTTCTGGCCGGTGCCGTCGTACACCGCCACGGACGGGGTGCTCCCTTGGTCGGCCCCCACTGCCAGCCGGCGAACCGGATTGATCACGCGGATCGAGACGGTTTCAAAGGTGCTCAGTAAGCCGCCACTCGAAGCGGCTTGATAGGTGAAGGTGGCCACACCGTTAAAATTGTGCGGGGCACGGAACGAGAATGTTCCGTCGCTTAATAGTTTGAAGGGAGTTCCGAGTGCAAGCCCGGTCGCCGAGTCGATCGGCTGTGTGAAACGCACAACTCGAAGTCCTGCGTTGCTGACCGGGGCATTGGTGTCGTCGACATCGTTATTGAGGACGCCACCGACCCCGAAAATTCCGGTCGTGTTGACATCGAGAATACGCCCGGCGCGCACGACGAACACATCCGGCAAGGTGACTACCGCCGGGACTTCACGGGACTCCAGTCGCTCCATGATGGGTCGGAAGCGATTCGTAGCGGGGGGGTTCGCGGATTTCGAGGGACCCGACATTGGTGCTACTCCTGCACACGGAACGGATGAAACGCCGGGAACACCACGCCGCCCGACACTAGTTAATCCTATCGTACCACAGAGGTGCCAAACTCCGGGTTCGCTCGGCGGGTTTTTGGGTTCCCCGGTCAATACGCCATGGGACTAGGACGATTGTTCGGGCTGTGCCAAAAGTGCCGCGGGTCGCTGGAATTCCGAACGCTGAGCGAGTGGCATTCGCGCAACAGTTTGTAACATTTGCCATCTTTCCGGTTGGAAGAATCGTCTGAATTGTGGGGCTGCTGTAGCCCTTCACTTTCGAGGAGATGGAAAATGATGTCCCCCACCCGTCGCGGTTTCTTGGCCACGGCCGCAGCCATTCCACTGGCATACTCGTTCGGCCGCGCGAGCAAGCCGGAAGAATCCAAACTGTTCAACATCGCCGAGGGGAACAACACCTTTGCGAGTGACCTCTACGGCCAGCTGAAATCGACCAAGGAAAACGTCTTTTTCTCCCCCTTCAGCATCGAAGCGGCGCTCGCCATGACCAGTGTGGGGGCCAAGGGGAATACTTTGGCCGAAATGCTGAAGGTGCTCCACCTGCCCCAAGAAGCGAAACAGGCCCACGCCGGCTTCAAAACGATGCTGGGGGTACTCAACAACGAGAAAGTACCCGCGAGCAAACGCGGCTACGAGCTGAGCGTTGCCAATGCCCTGTGGGGTGTCAAAGGGTACCCGTGGAACAAAGAATTTCTGACGACCACCCAGGAGAACTACGGTGCCGGTCTGATCGACACCGACTTCACCATGCCGGACGCCGCCCGCGGCATCATCAACGCTTGGGTCGAGAAAGAAACTCACGACAAGATCAAGAACTTGATTCCGAAAGGAGCGCTGACCCCGCTCACCAAGTTGGTGCTGACAAACGCCATCTACTTCAAGGGAACTTGGGAAGTCCCGTTTGAGAAGTCGCAGACGAAAGCGGGGCCGTTTCACGCCGGTAGCGAGAAACAAGAGGTTCCGTTGATGAATCGCCACGCCGCCATGAGCTACGCAGAAACCCCAGACTACCAGGCGATCGAGCTGCCTTACAAAGGTCGAGAGACGTCGATGCTCGTCTGGCTGCCGCGCAAAGCCGAGGGCTTGGCCGACCTCGAGAAGGCGCTCAGCGGAGCGGCCATCGCCGCGACAGTGAAGGCGATGCAATCGAGAGTCACCGTGGATTTGACGTTGCCCAGGTTCAAAGTCGAAACCGAGTCCAGCTTGCAGGAACCGCTGGCAGCGTTGGGGATGAAGGACGTTTTCGACGAACAAAAAGCCGACCTGACCGGGATGCACTCCGGCCGCGAGGCACTTTCGATTTCGGCGGTGATTCACAAAGCGTTTGTGGATGTGAACGAAGAGGGCACCGAAGCCGCCGCTGCGACAGGAGTCGTCGTCGGAGCCACCTCCGTGCAGCTTCCGGTCGAGCCGAAAGTCTTTCGGGCGGATCGGCCGTTCCTCTTTGCGATCCGCCATATTCCTTCGAGCACGGTTCTATTTTTGGGCCGGTTGTCCAAGATTGGCTGACGGTTCCGCGGTATCATGGGGCATCTGATTTCCACGCAGGTGACTCCATGGTCGAATCCTCGCTCCGGCTGCTGATGCGACCCGATGGCATCGCGGTGCTCACCGTCGATCAACCGGGTAGCCGGGCGAATGTTCTCACTCGCGCGCTGTGGGACGAACTCCACGCGGTGCTGCTGACTTTCAACCGCGAACCGGCCTGCGTCGGGTTGATTCTCGACAGTGCCAAACCGAATATTTTCATCGCCGGAGCCGATTTGAAATTCTTGGGCAGCGTGCCGGCGCCCCACGATCCGGCCGTGCGCGAGCTGATGGAATTCGGGCTGGCGACACTCGCGTTGCTCGAGAATCTGCCGTTCCCCACCTGTGCGGTGATCGACGGGGCCGCCCTCGGTGGTGGCTTGGAAGTGGCACTCGCCTGCGATTATCGACTGATCGGAACGAACCCGAAAGTGGAACTCGGATTGCCGGAAGTGAAGCTCGGCTTGATCCCCGGCTGGGGTGGCACCCAGCGCTTGCCACGGATCATCGGTGTCTCCGCAGCGGTGGATCTGATGGTGAATAGCAACAGCCTGACCGGCACCGAGGCGATCCAACACGGCCTAGCCGATGGGATTGTGAACCTGACGACACCGGAAGTCTTGTTCGATTCAGGTGAGCATTCCGCGAAGCGGTTCAATAAAAGGAACCCGCTGCCGCACGCGGAGCCGAGTCTTTCCGTCGACGAAGCCGAGCCGGCGATTACCGCACTCCGGTCAGTGATCGCCCGTGGAACCGAACTGCCACTCGAGAACGGCTTGGCTCTCGAAACCGCCGCGTTCGTAGGCCTGGCGGGTTCGACCGATTCCCGAACCCGCATCGCCGCGTTCTTTGCCGGCCGCAAGAAATAGTCACCCACCCCGAATGCGGCGGACAACTTCCTGCGGAGCGACTTGATACGAATCGGGTTCCATGGAGGCGTTCGCCCGGCCTTGGCTCAGGCTGCGGACTTCATTGGCGTAAGTGAACAACTTCTCGAGCGCGACGTAGGCAACCACTTCGGCCGTGCTGTCGCCGGTGATCTCTTTCACTTCCCCACCGCGTTTGGCGAGGTCACCCGTGATGTTGCCGAGGAAGTCCGACGGCGTGCTGACGGTCACCTTCATAATCGGCTGGAGTAAGTCGATGTTCTCATCGCACGCTTGGCGATAAGCTTTGTTCGCGGCGACGACGAAGGCGTCTTCGCTGCTGAGTTGCGGGTCGAATCGGGCGTCGGTGATGGTCGCTTGCAGGTTCATCATCGGGTAGCCGAGTTCCCCCGTTTGACAGGCGTCGATCAGCCCGCGTTCTGCGGCGGCAGCAAACAATGGCGGGAGCATCTCGCTGCCGACGCTGTTCCGCACCGTGACTGGCTTCTCGGTTTTGAACGTGGTGAACGACACCCGCAGGAAGGCGAAACTCGGTTTGTCGCCGAGTTTGTCCACGGTGATTTCGACCGTCTTCCCGGCCCGCAGCATCTCGCGGAAGCTCACACGGGGTTTCCCGACTCGCACGTCCAACTTGAAGTCGCGTTCGAGCCGGTGCACCTTCACTTCGAGGTGGAGTGTGCCCATGCCGCTCATGAGCACTTGGCCCGTGTCTTTGCTATCTTGCACTTTGAAGGTCGGATCTTCGAGTTGGAGCATCTCCAAGGCGTTCGCCAACTTGTCCTTATCTTTGCCACTTTCGGGTTCGATCGACTGGCTGACCACCGCCTCGGCGAAGATGATCGGCTCGAGCAGAATCGGGTGCTGGGTGTCGCACAGGGTGTCCCCGGTCTTCGACTCTTTCAGGCCGACGACCGCGACGATGTCGCCGGTCGGGGCCGTTTCGACTTCTTCCAGCCCGCGGTTCGGGTCGGCGTGGACGTGGAACAGTTTGGCGATGTTTTCTTTCACGTCTCGACCGGTGTTGAACGCCCGTGCGTTCGGTCGCAACGTGCCGGAGTAGACGCGGATAAAGAATCGGTGCCCACTCGGGTGCCACGCGGCTTTGAAGACCAACCCGCAGAACGGCTCTTTCGGGTCGGGCTTGCGAATTTCTTCTTTGCCGTTCTTCGGGTTCGTGCCGACCACCGCCGGCCGATCGAGCGGGCTGGGCAGGTACAGCGTCACCGCGTCGAGCATCGGCTGGATGCCGATGTGCTCGCGGCCCGAGCCGCACAGCACCGGGTAGATTTTCCGCGCCAGCGTCTGCTCGCGGATCAACTTGCGGACTTTGGTCAGGTCGGGTTCCAAGCCTTCGAGCACCGCCGAGGTAATCAGATCTTGTTCGTCGTGCTGCGTGAGAGCGTCGAAGAGTTGCTCGCGGTACTTCTTGACGGTTTCGAGTTCCTCATCCGGTACCGACTCGCGGGTGATGGTCTTGCCGCCGTCGGCCGGATCGAAGTAAATCGCTTGCTGTTCGATGATGTCGATGACGCCGCGAAACGGTTTGGGGCTGTCTTTTTCGCTGCCGGAGCCGATGGGAATTTGAATCGGCACCGGCCGGCCATTGGCGGCGAAGTCGGGGGTGAGGCGTTCGTGGATCGACACCAGCGCCTTGGCGAAACTGGCCCCGACGACGTCCATTTTGTTGATGAAAATCAACCGGGGCACCGAGTATTTGTTCGCCTGTTTCCAGACGGTTTCCGACTGGGCTTCGACCCCCTTCTGGGCATCGAACACGCAGACGGCCCCATCGAGAACCCGCAGACTCCGTTCGACCTCGGCCGTGAAATCGACGTGGCCCGGGGTGTCGATCAAATTGATGGTGAACCCGGCCCATTGGAAGGGGATACACGCCGAGTAAATCGTGATGCCACGCTCTTGCTCTTCGGGGTCGTAATCGGTCTGGGTGGTGCCTTGGTCGACGCCGCCGAGTTTGTGCTTGGCCCCGGCATAGAAGAGAAGATGTTCGGTGGTGGTCGTCTTTCCAGCATCGATGTGCGCGATGACGCCGAGATTGCGAATCTTAGAGAGTTCGTCGGTCGCGGAAGACTTTGCCATGAGATCGCTCGTACGGCCATCAGCGGACAGCGAAGAGCTATGCCGAGTGCGATAGCTGTTTTACAGAGGGAGATCATGAAGAGGATGGATTTCAGCGATCTTTTCGGAGGTGTCCGTCGCAATTCCGGTTGTAGGGGGGCCAGACCGCAAATCTGACAACCCCGACGTTCCCTGATTGACCCTGGGAGAACCCGACTGCATAATACCGCCGAAGGGCCGGAGCCGACTGGGTACGGAATCGAAGCGCGGAATGGGGAGTCTGGAATTGGAAGAGGTTAGCCCCTTTTCTGTGTTTCCAGCTCCGCACTTCTGAATTCTAGATTCCGCACTCCGAACTCTCCTCCCAGCGTCCCGTCGCCTGAAATCCTCAATCCGAGTGTTTCTGTCGCCCGGCACAAACCGCGGAGGTTGCGTTGCTGACCATGTCGACTGTTCCGGGCAAGCTGAGTATTTTCAGCGGCCGTGCGAACAAACCACTTGCGGAGAACATCGCCCGGCATTTGGGTGTGCCCCTCGGGAATATCAATTTGGGGAATTTCCCGGACGGGGAAACCACTGTTCGGATCGACGAAGATGTGCGTGGCCGCGACGTGTTCATCGTGCAGCCGACGTGCCCGCCGGTGAACGAGAACTTGATGGAACTACTCATCATTCTCGATGCGTTCAAACGGGCCAGCCCGTCGCGCGTCACGGTGGTGATCCCGTATTTCGGTTACGCCCGGCAAGATCGCAAAGATGCTGGGCGGGTGCCGATCAGCGCGAAATTGGTGGCCGATTTGCTCACCGCCGCGGGCACGAACCGGGTGCTCTGTCTCGATTTGCACGCCGCGCAGATTCAGGGTTTCTTCAACATCCCGGTCGATCACTTGTACGCCCTCAAAGAAATTACGGCGCACGTGCGCTCGTTGAACATCCCGGTCAACGAGTTGGTGGTGCTGAGTACCGACGAAGGCAACGTGAAGAAAGCACTGAAGTACCAACAGCGTCTCGGTGGGCAGATCGCGGTGGTGGATAAACGCCGGGCCAGTGCCGAGGAAACGCGGGCCGAGCATTTGATCGGTGCCTCGGTCGAAGGGAAGACGGTGGTGATCTTCGACGACATGATTTCGACCGGGTCGAGTATGGCGGGGGCGATCAAAGTCGCCAAGGCGCACGGGGCGAAGCGCGTGTTCGTCTGTGCGACCCACGGCTTGCTCGTCGGGAAAGCCTTGGAGCACTTGAAAGATCCGATGATCGAATCGGTGGCCTTCACCGATAGCGTGCCGCTGACCAAAGAGAAACTCGACCGCTTGCCCAACGTGAAAGTGATCACCGTGGCCCCGCTGCTGGCCAACGCCATCCGGCGGATTCACGAAGATCAGTCGATCAGCGATCTTTTCAAAGACGAACCGCCCACGGTTTGAGGAGCCGCATGTTTCGTTCGGTCTGTCCGATGTGCCAGGAACAGAGTTCCTTCGACGACACCCGAGCCGGCGGCGAGGTGGACTGCCCGCGCTGCCGATCCGCGTTCGTGGCCACGCCCGGTCGTTATGAAGTCGACGAAAAACCGTATCGCCCCAAGCAATCCGATGGCAGCGGCTACGCCACGCTGTCGCTCTTGCTGGCATTGTTGGCTCTGCCGACGGCGTTCTGCGGCGTCGGGGCCGTGTTCGCTTTGGGCGGGCTACTCGTTGGATACAGCGGGTTGCAATCGAGGCTCCGAACCGTTGCCATTCTCGGGATGGTGTTGAACCTCGCGGCGATGATTTTGTCCTTCGAACTGATCGCGGTGTTCTTGATTATGCAATCGTCAATGGATCGCGACGTGCCGCCCGCACCGGACGGCACCCAAGCCCCGTTTGTGAACGCGAAGAAGTGAACCGAATCCGGGGGTTGTCGTGTCAACAATTGTCTAACCACATTGTGCGACCAAGCTGGAACTCGACGACGACATGCTGGGTGTCGACGTCCAGTGCGGTAGTTGCCAGGAAATCTTCAAAGCCGAACTGGCCCCCGAACCTGAGAGCCGGCCTGAGGCGGAGCGGAAGCCGCGCAAGTCGAAACGTCGATTTTACAACGACGACGACGATGAAGACGAACGACCGAAACGGCGGCGAAAAACGCGCTACGGCTACGATGCCATCGATTCTGGAAGTCGGCGTTCGCGTCGCAGGGACAGTGAAGAAGCGACTCAAACGCTCGGGATCGCATCGCTCATCATCGGGATCATCGGGATCCCGGTTTGTTTCTTTTGCGGACCCTTCGGAATCGTCTTTCCGTGTCTCGCCATCATTTTTGGGTTCTTTGCGCTCAAGACTCCCGGAAAAGCCCTCGGAATCGCAGGTCAAATTTTGGGTGTGATCGGGCTGATGGTGATGATATTAGCGGTCGGTTTCGGCATCGCAGACGCAGTCATGAATCGCGGTGGCAACGGCAACAACGGTGGCAACGGCAATAACAACGGGGTTCAGAGGCGTTGATGTCCGGAACGGTTCAATGCCCGTGTTTCGACTGACTGCGCAGGGCGCGGATGCACTCCGGGAACAGTAGTTCTTGGCGGAACCCGCCAATAGCGTCGAAGGGCAATTCGCGTGGTTCGCCGACGATTTCTAGTCCAGGGATCGTTCGGGCTTCGTCGATCAGCGGGGCGCTCACCCACAAGTCGGCCACTTCCAACGTGTTCGGGATCACCGCGAAACGGATTTGGTCGAAGATCGGATTCCAGCACGATTCCACCGAGGCTACGATGCATTCGTGATCGGTACCGAAGGCGAACGGGAGCTTACTCCGCCACAAGAAGCGGGCCGTGAGGTTGTTCATTTCGAACGGCAAGTTCCAGATCGACTTGAGCGCTCGGGTGGTGGTCAGGTCGGCGATGCCGATGCCCGTGCCGTTGCCGTCGCTATCCGGGGAAATGTCGAGGCAGCCGATCCGGGTGATTTGCGGTTTGTTCGTTTCCAAGTGCGGGTGACCTTCGATCAACAACCGGCCGACCACGTTCGGATCGATCCCGGCACCGCTGTAGTTCTTGCCGCATTCACCGATGATGAGCACGTCGAGTTGGTCGAACGGAATCCGCCCGAGGAGACCGAAAGCCTCTCGGAGCAGTTGCGGTTCCCGTGTGAATAAGTCGTCGCGATCCACCACTTCGAGTTTGGCCGTCTGCTCGCGGGCATTTTCCAGAATACCGAGGCCACCGAGAAACTTGGTGTTCGCCAGCAGCGTCTTGGCCGTCTCCGGCATCATGTCGCGCAGACCGCGGATGCCCCAGCGGTGATGCTGATCGGCCCCGGATCGCTTGCCCAGTCCGATGACGAGCATCTTCAAAATCCCACTCTCGAAATCGCCGCGGAAATCGGTGTGCGGCTTGATCCGCGACACCGTGACGAGACCATCGGCCGCGAGGGCGTTGCGGTCGTGCCAGACCGGTTCGCCCCAGCTATTGGTGCCGACCTGCACCGCGTCCATGTCGGTCTTCACGGGCACGCCGAGGTGGGCTTCGTCGATCTGATAGTGGGCGAGCAAATTCCGCTGGCCCTCCGGTGTGGCCCCTCCGTGCGAACCCATCGCGGCAACCACGAACGGCTTCGCGCCCAGTTCCAAGAGCGCATCGACCGTAGCCTTGGCGAGCGTGCCGTGGTTCTTGATGCCACGACTGCCGCAGCCGACCGCGATGCTCATGCCGGGTTGAATCCGCGCGGCGAGCTTCGATTCTTTCCAAACGCGGCGGCACTCCGCGTAGACATCGGCAACAAAAGGCTGGGGGGCGGTCTGGCGAATGTGCTGAACGAGGGGAATCTTCATGGCGGGCTCGGGGGAGAATCAGTTGCGGTTGTTTTATCGTTGCGGCTGGAGTTGTGGGGCCAGTTCTCGGGTGAATCGGGCCGCACCGTCTTGGGTCAGGTGGAAGCCGTCGGGAAGGGACGCATCGTCGGCCCAGCTTCGCCCATCGAGAAACGGGATATTCCATTCGGCTTGTAGTCGGTGACGGTACTCGTCCGTGAGGCGAATCGATTCGGGTGTCATCAAGGTGCGAAAGCGCGCCGATTCGGGGAGTGCGATCAACGTCACTTCAATCCCCAGTTCCCGGCAGCGTCCGAAGCAATCGTGCAGTGCTTTCTCGGCCAGTGGGGCGATCTCAAAACTTTGAAACAGCGGGGCATAGAAGCCCGCGACGTGGGGCCAGCCACGCTCCACTTGCTCGGCGGTGTAAGTCTTCCGACCGGGGAGCCAGCCCCAACCATCGAGGGTCGACCAAGCGCCGTCGGTCCGTTCGCTCCAGGGCAACAGTTGCGGGCAGAACTGCTCCAGAAGCGACCGCCGGTTGTACCAAGCGGGTAGCAATCGATTCGTGCGCATCTGCGCTCGGGTCGCGGCGGGATCAGTGAAGTAATCGCGGACGATCGGATCGTCGGTGGTATGCAACCGCTCTGGGATCATGCGGCGATCTTCGCGGTAGAGTCCGTCACCCCGGAGCAACGCGGGCCAAAATTCGAACAGGATCGCATCCGGTGTCACGCCGTCGTTCAGCAACCGTTCGAGTGTCATCCGTTGAAAGACCGGCCCCGCACCCGCCATCGACATGTTGAAGAGCAGGGGGGGATTGTCTGTGGGAATCACCGAGGTTTCGTAGATGTCCGGGCGGATGCCCATGGCCGTACGCGAACTGCCGAGCACCACCGTGAGTTTGCGGTTGGGGAATTGCGCCTGCCGTTCGCGCAACGACTGTAATCGCAGGCCATATTCCGGGTCACGCAGCCGGACGGGCCCCACTTCGAGAATCGTCGCCAAAGCGATGTTCATGACAACCAGTGCGCCGAGGAAGCCACCGAGTGCCCGGAGACTTCTTCGGCGTTTCGATGGTGGTGCAACATCCACGGCAACCGTGACGCCGACGACGATCTCGACGGATCTGACCCGAACTTGCTCGATGGTTTCGGTTGTCATGGCCCCACCAACTTCGACAATTCCGTCTGCAATCGCTCTGTGAAACGGCTCGCTCCGCGCGGTGTGACATGGTGCCCATCGACGAAGTCCCCATCTGGCAACCAGTCGCGGCTGTTCAGTAACGGCGTGGCCGATTCGACCGAGAGCGTTTCGCAGAACTCTCGAATTCGAACATTGCCAGTGGCGCCGTACCAACTCTGGAATTCGCTTGCTTCCGGAGCGTGGAACAGAATCGGGCGGATGTGGTTGGCTCGAGCGAGTATCACCATCTGCCGCAGTGCGACGGTGGCAGGGCCTCCGGGGCGGTAACCCGCGAAGGCGGGCTGGTACTCCGCCTTCGCGTTGGCCAGTAGTTCCAACCGCAACGCGGGTTTGGCATCGATACTGGCGACGGTGCCAAACGCATCGCTGGTGCGGTTCCGACGAACCGCTTGCGAGCCGGGGAGTAAATCGGGAGCAAATTCGTTGAGCAGTGCCTGTCGGTAATGGGACGATGCTTGAAACAACGGACAGCGGTCGGCGGAGATCGCGTCCAGGTCGCAGCCGAGAGTTTGAAGCCGTTCGGATTCACCTGGTCGGAGCCGGTGCGATTGGAGCCAGCGCAGTTCGAACGGTTCTTTCAGTTCCGCAAGCAGCGCCGGATGAATTTCGATCGCCAGGAGATCCGCCCGCAGGCCAGCATCCATCAACCGTTGCAAATAGAGCAGTTGGGTGATCGGTCCGCAACTGGAGCAGCCGAAATTGAAGGCGTGGTACCCAGGTTCGAGCCGCCGGGCATCGAGCAACAATTGCGTGCGCGAACTCCCGATCACGATTAGTCGTGGTCGGGCCGGGTTGGTTCTGGCGCTCCAAAATTCCGGGTGCTTCTGGAGTCGGCTGAGTTTCTCGGTGTAGATCGGATCGCGAATCGGCAGCGTGTCCGATTCAATGGAATTCGACAGCGCGATTTGCAGCGCACAAAACGAGATGATTCCCGCGACGACAGCAGTCCGGGGCCGGCTCATGGCTTGCCTCCGGAGACACCGTTGAAAATCGGACGGATCACTTCGTCAGTCAAGCGACGGGTGAACCGCTCCGCTCCGTGGCGGAACATGTGGTGGCCGTCGTAACAGTCCTCTTCCGTCAGCCAATGACGGGCATCAATAAGGCTCGATCCGTGACGATGGGCGGTTCGTTCCAGTAGCTCGGCGATTCGATCCGACAACCCAGGCGGATACAGTTTTTGGAACGACGGCGCTTCCGGCATGATGATGATTCGGGTGCGGATGCCATGCGCTCGACCGAGTTTCAACAGCTCCTCCAAGGCGAGGAGTGGCCGACCTTCTGGAGTCATCTGGGCCAACGTCCCGCGGTATTCCATTTCGGCGTTCGCCGTGCGTTCACTCCGTTCTTCAGTAGTGGCCACCGGGCGGGGGGGCGTCGCCCAACCGTGGGGATCGGTATTGCGGCTCCAATCCCAGCGGAGTTGCCAGGGAATCCAACTCGGGAAATAACCACTCACAATCTGGAAGCGCAGGGCCGACAGGGGCGAATAGATCGACTCCCGCCAAGCGGAGCGCACTTTGTGCCTGGGAAATCCGAACCGGGTGACGAGGTCGACCTCCGATTCCGATAGCCGTTCCCCCGTGAAGAACGATTGTTCGATCGGCCCCTCGGCGCCATCGGTGAGAGCCGAAGGTAACAC
>JAYSYJ010000204.1:0-12794 GCA_043727675.1 Fimbriiglobus sp. | reverse complement strand
ATCTCTTCGACTACAAGCCGAAAATGGTCGAGTATTACGACAAAGACCTTCCCGAGTCGATCCGCAAGGGTCAACGGCTCACGACCATGACCAGTGGCCAAACCCGCTTCCCGGTCGCACCGTCCAAATATTCGTTCAAGCAGTACGGCAAGGGCGGGGCTTGGATCAGCGAGATGTTCCCGAACAAAGCCAAGATGGCCGACGATCTATGCATCATCCGCAGTATGAACACCGATGCCATTAACCACGAGCCGGCCATCACGATGATGCAGACCGGCAACCAACTCACGGGCAAACCGTGCCTCGGATCGTGGATGAGTTATGGCCTCGGCAGCTTGAACCAGAACCTGCCGTCGTTCGTGGTGATGGTGGCGGTGCCGAGCAACCAGGAGCAAGTCCAGGCGATCTCCGCACGGCTGTGGCAGCCGGGGTATTTGCCCGGTGAACATGCCGGCGTGCCATTTCGGGCGAAGGGTGATCCGATCCTTTACATCACGAATCCCCCCGGTGTTTCGTCCGACGTCCGCCGCACGACGCTCGATGGCTTGAAAAAGTTGAACGAACTGAATCACGCGCAAACCGGCGACCCCGAAACGCTGACGCGGATTGCTCAATACGAGATGGCGTTCAAGATGCAGTCGAGCGTGCCGGAACTGACCGACTTGTCGAAGGAAGATGCCAAGACCATCGAAAGCTACGGCCCGGACGCGAAGAAGCCCGGCACCTTCGCCAATACCGTACTCACGGCCCGGCGGCTCGTCGAGCGCGGCGTTCGCTTCGTCCAAATCTATCACAACAACTGGGATCACCACGGTAACCTCGCCGGCCGGATGCCCGACCAGTGCAAGGACGTCGATCAACCCTGCTATGCCCTCATTCAAGACCTAAAACGGCGCGGAATGCTCGATGAAACGCTCGTGATCTGGGGCGGTGAATTCGGCCGGACGGTCTACAGCCAAGGCGGTTTGAGCAAGACAAACTACGGCCGCGATCACCACCCGCGCTGCTTCAGCATGTGGATGGCCGGGGGCGGCACCAAGGGTGGCAGCGTCTACGGGGAGACCGACGACTTCAGCTACAACATCACCAAAGATCCGGTTCACGTCCGCGACTTCCACGCCACGGTGCTCAAACTGCTCGGCATCGACCACGAGAAGTTCACCTACAAATACCAGGGGCTGGATCAGAAACTGACGGGTGTGGAACACGCTAAGGTCATCAAGGCGTTGATCGCGTAGCGTCAATAAATACCCTCGCCTCGTCGCAAATCGCCGGGTCGTATGGCATGTTGTGTGTGCCGCCCGGCCGGATGCGGAACCGCTTGGGTTCCTGGGCGGCGTCGAATAATCGTTGGGCCTGTTTGAGGGAAATCAGCTCGTCCGCATCGCCGTGCGAGATGAAAACCGGTTTGCGGATCGTGGCAATTTTGGAAATACTATCGAAGCGATTTGACATCAGCGTTTCGCATGGTATAATCATGTACAGTTCCTTTGCCGCCTTCTGCAACGATGCAAATGTCGAGAATAAGACGAGTCCTCGGCAATCGTGCCGCGTCGCCAAGTCGACGGCGACCGCTCCACCGAGTGATTCGCCGAACAGAATCACCTGCTCCGCCAGATATTTCTGGGTCAACCACGTCAGAGCCGCATCGCCGGCCGCGACGACGCTGGCTTCGTTGGGCCGCCCTTCAGACTTCCCGTAACCGGGGTAATCGTAAATGAGAATCGAGCGTTGAAACGAGGCCCGCAACTGGTGGATACTGTCATCGCGATGGCTGAGATTGCCACCGTTGCCGTGACTGAAATGGATGGCCCCGGTCGCCCCTTCGCACGGTAGAAACCACGCGTGAATTTTGGTGCCATCCGCCGAAGTCAACCAAACATCTTGCGTCGACGGGTCGCTCGGCATGGCCCATCCCTCCGACGCTTTCATCCCGGGGAAGACCAATCTGTTCTCGAACATCGAAGCCAGACCGATGACCGCACCGAACAGCCCCATGACGAACAATCCTATGCGGAGGAGGAAGCGTTTCCAGCGAAACGGTTGAGTGTGTTGGCTCGGTTCCCGCATGGAGTGGTTTCCAAAGCGTCCTTGTCAATGAGGAAGTCTATTTTGTGATTTTATCTTGTGGTTGGACAGCGTCCCGAGTCACGGAGCGGATCTGATCGAAGTGATCGACCTGGACGTAGACCATTTCGTGGGCGGGGAAGGTGTAGTACATCACCGCCGTCAATTTCCCTTCGACGGCGAGTTCGGCCCCGCGGAAGTGCTTCTCGACGTCGGTGATGCCGAGCCGCTTGAGATCGTCGAGCACCTTCTGGGTGAGGACGACCCCGAAGTAGTCGTCGTTCGGCAACTTCGCGGTTGAGACGAGGATGAGTCCCAGATCGGGCGTATGCGTCGCCACCGCTTGGATCGTACTATGCACGACGACGCTCCCCAGGGCGTCGTAAGGCTTCTTCTGATCCAGCGCGGTGAAGGCGGTAAACTCGGTCGGCTTTTTGGGAAGTTCCATGGGTTTCTTCTCCGTCGGCTTCGGTGCGGTGAGTGGCACGGTGGCCGATTCCGGGGGTTCGGCCCCGTTCGCCAAAAAGCCGACGCCGGTGCCCAGGCCGGCCGTGACCACCAAGGCGGCGAAGCCGCTGGCCAACGCGATGCGAAAATTCATGGTCATGACCTCGTATGCGAGTGACGTTGCGAGTGTGGGTGCGAGCACTGTTCGATTCAAGACGTCGGCGCCGAGCCGGCAACAACGTTCCACCAGTTCAGGACACGCGGAGAGTTGCGTCCCCCAACCCGTCAGAAGAAGTCCGGTCGCGGAGGCCGGGGCGACACCGCGCAGGGTGAGCCTCGCCTTGAGCTTCTTGCGGGCTAAATCGAGCCGGCTGAGCGCGGTGCCGCGTGGGATCCGCAGCAGTGCCCCCGTCTCTTCCGCTGTGCGGCCCTGCAAATAACAGAGCACGACCGCGAGGCGGAGCTTCTCGGGAAGCCGTGCGATCTCACAATCGAGAATCGCTTTCCACTCGGCTATATGCAGTGGATCGGACGATTCGGGTGCGGCCCGTTCGAGGGTCGCTTCGGTTGAGAATGCAACGCGTTTCTTCAGTCGCAAGCAGACGCGGCGGGCGACGGCGTGCAACCACCCGGCGAGCGGGGCTTGGGGCCGCACGCTGCCGGCTTTCTTGGCGAGGATCAAGAATGTCGCTTGGAACGCATCTTCGGATGCGTGGTGATCGCGCAGAATTCTCCGGCATGTGCTGAGCACCAAGCCGCCGTGGCGCCAGACGATCAATTCGAATGCGGCCGCGTCCGAATTCCGAAGGTAGCGGGCGATCAACTCGGCGTCGCTCGGGGCGTTCTCGACCGATGCCGTCGGGCGGTGATTCAGCCGTGCCAGTAGTGACCAAACCGCCCGGCTACTCATCGGCGCCTCCGTAAGGGACTTACCTCAATAGAGACTTTCCGAGATCGTGCGATTCACTGTTTCCGGACGCCGAACGGAAAAAGCCAGCCGAATACTCGGCTGGCTTTTAAGTTGTTGCGTTCTGGAGCGGCGGCTCACCAAGCGAAGTGGCTGAACGCCTTGTTGGCTTCGGCCATCTTGACCGTTTGTTCGCGCTTCGACATCGCCTCGCCTTCGCGGCGGGAGGCGGCGATCAATTCGTCCGCGAGCCGTTGGAAGGTCGGGCGACCCGCTTTGCTGCGGATGGCCGTGATGAGCCAGCGGATCGACAGCGACTGCTGGCGCTGGGGTTTCACTTGCATGGGCACTTGGTAGTTGGCACCGCCGACCCGACGCGAGCGAACTTCGAGTGCCGGCTTCACGTTGTCGATGGCCGCTTTGAAAACTTCGACCGGATCGACGTCCGGAATCCGCTTCTGGATCAGTTCCATGGCGTCGTAGAAAATCCGCGTCGCGGTGGCTTTTTTGCCATCGTGCATCAAGCAGTTGATGAATTTGGACACGAGCAACGAATTGAACCGGACGTCCGGAACCATCTTGTCGTAGCTGGCCGTGCGAGACTTCGTACCCATATCGTTCGAGTTCCAATAGAAGACAGTGAGCAGTCGAGAAAATTACTTACCGTCGGACTTGGCACCGTACTTCGAGCGGGCCTGTTTACGATCCGTGACCGCTTGGCAGTCGAGCACACCGCGTACGATGTGATAGCGTACGCCCGGCAAGTCTCGCACTTTACCACCGCGCACCAGCACGATCGAGTGCTCTTGCAAATTGTGGCCTTCGCCACCGATGTACGCCGTGACTTCGATTCCGCTCGACAAGCGAACCCGGGCGACCTTCCGCAACGCCGAGTTCGGCTTTTTCGGGGTCATCGTTTTCACCACGGTGCAGACGCCACGCTTTTGCGGGCAACCTTCCATGGCGGGGTGTTTCGGCTTCGAGCGCTGCGGCGTCCGGGGCTTTTTCACCAACTGATTGATCGTCGGCATGCCGAACCTCTAAAAGACCTGCACAAAGGAAGGTCGTAACTCGTACAAACGGTTCCACGGGGCGGTAACTCCGCCCACTGGGAACAACTAATAAAGCAAACCGGTGCCCGTTCTGCTAGGGCACCTTGGAAAAAATCTCGGAAATGGACTCGGTTCGTCCCGCGAACGGAGTCCATTTTCGTGCTCAATCGTGCGACGGTGGCTGGTTGGTGTAGCCCGGTTCCAGCGGCATGTTGATCCGCACTTCCGATTCGTGGTGCAGCTTGAACCCGGTTCCGGCTGGGATCAAGTGGCCCAAGATCACGTTTTCTTTGAGGCCCACGAGCAAGTCGACCTTGCTGGCGAGTGCCGATTCCGTGAGCACCTTCGTCGTTTCTTGGAACGACGCGGCACTGATGAAGCTATCCGATTGCACGGCCGCTTTGGTGATGCCGAGCAACTGCACTTCGCTGTCGGCCGGGGTCGGCGTCTCGAAGGTCGGCAGCTTCTTCTTGTTGCCGCCGGCGGCCGTGAAGTTGGCGCGCTCTTCGTCGAACGCTTCGCGGGTCACGATTTCGTGTTCGCGGAACGAACTCTCGCCGGGGTTCACGACCTTCACGCACTCTTCGACCAAACGGCGGTTGATCTCGGCGAAGTTGAACTTGTCCATGACCAAGCCCGGCAGCAATCCGGTGTCGCCGGTCTTCTCGACGCGCACCTTGCGGAGCATCTGCGAGCAGATGATCTCGATGTGTTTGTCGTCGATGTCCACGCGCTGAGCACGGTAGACCGCTTGGACTTCCCGCACCAAATATTCCTGCACGGCCTCTTGGCCTTTGATGGCCAAGATGTCGTGTGGAACCAATGGGCCGTAAACCAGCGGGTCACCGGCTTTGACGTATTCGCCCGTCTGCACGCACTGCTGGGCACCGGCGGGAACTTGGTGTTCCTTCTCGGCGGCCCCCGTCGGCTTGCCATCTTCGGTGACCGGTTCGACCCAGATGATCCGCTTACCGCGTTTCTTGGTCGGGTCGAGCCGCACTTTACCCGAAATACTGGCCATGACGGCCGGGTTGCGGGGACGGCGCGCTTCGAACAGTTCGGTCACACGGGGCAGACCCCCGGTGATGTCCTGCGTCTTCGACGCTTCCCGTGGCGTCTTGGCGATGAGCGTTCCGGCCGCGACTTCTTGGCCGTCCATCACCATGACGTTGGCACGCTCGTGGATGAAATACGCCCGGAGCACGTTGCCCCGTTTGTCTTCGATGAGCACCTGTGGGTGCAAGTCTCCTTTGTGTTCCATGATCGTGAGGCGCTCGATGCCGCTGTTGGCATCGCGTTCCTTCCGGAGAGTTTCCCCTTCGCGGATGTCTTGGTAGCGCACCTTGCCACCTTCTTCCGCGATGATCGGAATCGCGTTCGGATCCCACCGGCAGAGCGGGGTGCCCGGCTGGATCTCTTGGTTATCGGCCACCAAAAGTTCCGCACCGTTCGGCACCGAGTAACGCTCGATCGGTTCGCGGTCTTTCGGCCGCACGATCACCACTTCCCCGGTGCGAGCCAGGGCAATCCGCTGACCTTGTTCGTTGGTGGTCACCGTGATGCGTTCGAAGGTGACGATGCCACCCTTCTTCGATTTGGACTCGCTGTCCGACGCGGTTCGTTGGGCCACGCCACCGAGGTGGAACGTCCGCATCGTCAACTGCGTGCCCGGTTCGCCGATCGATTGGGCCGCGATGATCCCGGCCGCCATGCCCTCTTCGACTAACGAACCGGTCGAGAGATCCATGCCGTAGCAGAGTCGGCAGATGCCGAGCGTCGCTTGGCACGTCATGGGGCTGCGCACCGTAACTTTGTCGATGCCGAGCTTCTCGAGCAAGCGGGCTTTGTCCGGGGTGAACATCTCATTTTCATCGACGATCTTCACACTCGTTTGCGGGTGAACAATCGCGTTGCGGCTGACTCGGCCGCGGATGGCGTCGTACAGCGGACGATCCACTTCGTCGCCCTTGTACATGATCCCCTTGGTCACGCCTTGCGTCGTCCCGCAGTCGTACTGCGTGAGCACCACGTTCTGGGCCACGTCGGCGAGTTTCCGCGTCAAGTAACCCGAGTCGGCGGTCTTGAGCGCGGTATCGGCCAAACCTTTCCGAGCACCGTGAGTCGAGCTGAAGTATTCCAACACCGTCAAGCCTTCTCGGAAGTTCGATTTGATCGGCGTTTCGATGATTTCGCCCGACGGCTTGGCCATCAGGCCCCGCAACCCGGCGAGCTGGCGGATCTGCTCTTGGCCACCCCGGGCACCCGAGGTGCTCATGAGGAAGACCGGGTTCATGTAAGGAACCATGCGGCCCGATTCGTCGACCCGGCGATCGTTCGCCAAGTCGGACATCAGCTGCTTGGTGATCGCTTCCCGGGCGGCGTTCCAGTTGTCGATCGTCTTGTTGTAGCGCTCCGAGTCGGTGATGATCCCCTTCTCGTACTGCTTGCGGAGTTTCTCGACTTCTTTATCCCGAGCTTTCAGTTCGGCGTCTTTCATGTCAGGTGTCCGCAGATCGCTCGCCGCGAAGCTGAGGCCCGACTTCGTCGACTCCTTGAAGCCGATTTCTTTCATCTTGTCGAGGAGCTTGATCGTCTCGCGGCGACCGAGAATCTGGTAGCAGTCGGCAATGATCCGGCTCAAGTACTTCGTACCGAGGGCGAGGTCGTAGAAGGCCATCTTCACATGCAAGATGTCGTCGAAGATCACGCGGCCGACGGTGGTGCGAACCAGACCGTTCGGCTTGCGCGGCAATTCTTCCGGCTTGCTGGCTCCGCGTTCGTCCTTCACTTCGCTGATGATCTTTTTATCGAGAGGCAAGCGCACTTGAATCCGAGCGTGGATACCGAGCTTCCCTTCGGCGTAGGCTTGGTAGACTTCCATCGTCGAGTGGAATGTCATGCCGTCGCCTTTTTCGATCTTCTCGCCCTCTTCGCCGCGGGAGGCGGTGAGCCAGTAGCAACCCATCACGATGTCTTGCGACGGCGTGATGATCGGGTTGCCGTTGGCCGGGCTGAAGATGTTGTTCGTGCTCATCATCAGCACGTACGACTCGACTTGGGCTTCGATGGACAACGGCAGGTGAACCGCCATCTGGTCACCGTCGAAGTCGGCATTGAAGCCTTTGCACACTAACGGGTGAATGCGGATCGCGTTGCCTTCGATCAGCACCGGCTCGAACGCTTGGATTCCCATCCGGTGCAGGGTCGGGGCCCGGTTCAGCAGCACGGGGTGGTTCTTGGTCACTTCTTCGAGGATGTCCCAAACGACGTCGTCTTTGCGCTCGAGCATCTTCTTCGCCGACTTGATCGTGTCGGCGTGGCCGAGTTCCTTCAAGCGGCGGATGATGAACGGTTGGTATAGTTCGAGCGCGATCTTCTTCGGCAGTCCGCACTGGTGCAGACGCAGTTCCGGGCCGACGACGATGACCGAACGAGCCGAGTAATCGACCCGTTTACCGAGGAGGTTTTCGCGGAAGCGACCCTGCTTACCTTTGATCATGTCCGTGAGCGACTTCAACGGGCGGTTGCTGCTGCCGAGCACGGGCCGCTTGCAGCGGTTGTTGTCGAACAGCGCATCGACCGACTGCTGGAGCATCCGCTTCTCGTTGCGGATGATGACTTCCGGCGCGTTCAAATCGACGAGCTTCTTCAACCGGTTGTTCCGGTTGATGATGCGGCGGTACAAATCGTTCAAGTCCGACGTGGCGAAGTTGCCGCTGTCGAGCAGCACCAACGGGCGCAGATCCGGTGGGATCACCGGGATGCATTCCAGCACCATCCACTCGCATTTGTTGCTGCTGTCGCGCAGGGCTTCGACCGTCTTGAGCCGCTTGACGAGTTCTTTAAGGCGCTGCTTGCTGGCTTTTTCGCCGCGCTTCATTTCGGTTTCGAGACGCTCGCGCAAGCTCGCCGACAACTCGACGAGGTTGAGTTTTTCGAGCAGTTTCTTGACCGCCTCGGCGCCCATGTCCACTTCGAAGGTATCGCCGAACTCTTCCCGCTTCTTCTTGAATTCGTCTTCGGTCAACAGTTGCCGTTCTTTGAGTCCCGTGACTTCCGCGTTGCCCGGATCGGTGACGACGTAATCTTGAAAATAAATGATCTTTTCCATGCTGCTGGTCTTCATGTCCAGCAGCGTTCCGAGGCGGCTCGGCATCGCTTTGAAGAACCAGATATGCACGACCGGCGCGGCCAATTCGATATGGCCCATGCGCTTGCGGCGAACGCGGCTGTGCGTCACTTTCACGCCGCAACGGTCGCAGATCATCCCTTTGAATTTCATACCGCGGTATTTGCCGCAGGTGCATTCCCAGTCTTTTTCCGGCCCGAAAATGCGCTCGCAAAATAGGCCATCCTTTTCCGGACGGTAAGTGCGGTAGTTGATGGTTTCGGGCTTCTTCACTTCGCCGAAACTCCACGAGCGGATGTCGTGCGGGCTGGCGAGGCTGATGCGCACGGCCCCGTAATCGTTGATGCGGTCGTAGTTCCCAGTCTCGGCGGCGCTGGCTCCGGCGGCGGTGGCGGTGGACATATTTCTGCTCCAGTCGGGAGTGTGTCGTTCGATAAATGCAATCACCATCGCGAGCTTGCGAACGCCGATCCGACGCTCGCAAGCTCGCGGCAAACCGAGTCAATTACACCCGCTTCTTCTCTAACTGCATGTTCAAGCCAAGACCGCGGATCTCGTGCGTGAGGACGTCGAAGCTGGCGGGGGTGCCGGCTTCCAGCGTGTTCTCGCCCTTCACCATGCTCTCGTAAATCTTCGTCCGTCCTTCGACGTCATCCGATTTCACCGTCAGCAGTTCTTGGAGGATGAACGCGGCCCCGTAAGCCTCGAGCGCCCAGACTTCCATCTCGCCGAAGCGTTGGCCCCCGAAGCGGGCTTTGCCCCCCAGCGGCTGCTGAGTAATCAGCGAGTACGGCCCCGTAGCGCGGGCGTGAACTTTATCGTCCACCAAGTGGTGGAGTTTCAGCATGTAGAGGTAACCGACCGTCACCGATTGTTCGAAGCGGTCGCCCGTGCGGCCGTCGAACAGGATGCTCTTGGCGGTTTCATTGAGGCCGGCCTCTTTGAACGTCCGCTTGATTTCCTCTTCGGTCGCCCCGTCGAACACCGGTGTGATGGCCTTGAACCCGAGCTTCGAGGCGGCATACCCCAAGTGCGTTTCGAGAATCTGGCCGACGTTCATCCGGCTCGGCACGCCGAGCGGATTGAGCAGAATGTCGACCGGGGTACCGTCCTTGAGGAACGGCATATCTTCTTCGGGCATCACCTTCGAGATGACCCCTTTGTTCCCGTGCCGACCCGCCATCTTGTCGCCGACGGAAATCACCCGTTTGGTGGCGATGTAGATCTTCACCATTTGCTGGACGCCGCTCGGCAGTTCGTCCCCGCGTTTCAGCGAGTTCGATTTCCGCTCTTGCTCGTCGATGAAGAACTGGAGACGTTCCCAGTGGCGACCGTAGATCTTATTCACCTGCTTGGTTTTTTCCGGCGTCCGAATATCGAGCGATCCGAGGGTGAACGCCCGCGCTTGTTCCGCGACGATGCGGTCGTCTTTATCGCTACCCAGCACCTTGCCGGTGTTCGGATCTTTCAATTCTTTCTTCTCGATCACTTCGCCGATGGCATCGATGAATTCGCGGAACTGGGCCGCGATCTTTTCGGCGTACTCGGTTTCGATCCGCTTCTCTTCTTTTGCGAGATCCTTGCGTTCGTCTTCGGTCATGCTGGCACGGCGGCTGAACCGCTGCGTCTGAATGACGATTCCTTCCACGCCCGATGGCACTTCGAGGCTATCGTTCTTCACGTCTTCGCCGGCCCGTCCGAAGATGGCGTGCAACAGTTTTTCTTCCGGCGTCAGTTCGCTGCGGCTCTTCGGCGACACTTTGCCGACGAGGATATCCCCCGGCTTCACGAATGTGCCGACCCGCACGATACCGTATTCGTCCAAGCTACCGAGGGCCTTGGGTGAGACGTTCGGGATGTCGCGCGTGAACTCTTCTTTGCCGAGCTTCGTTTCGCGGATCTCGATATCGAACTCTTCGATGTGGATCGAAGTGTACGTATCGTTTTTCACCAAGCGTTCGCTGATGATGATCGCGTCTTCGAAGTTGTAGCCTTCCCACGACATGAACGCGACCAACACGTTCCGACCGAGGGCGAGTTCGCCGTTGTGCGTCGCGGCACCGTCGGCGAGGATCGTCCCTTTCTTGACCTTCTGACCCATGTTGACGATGGGGCGTTGGTTCAAGCAGGTTCGCTCGTTGAGGCCATGGAACTTCCGCAGCACGTATTCGCGGACGATCTTGTCTTTCTCTTCGACCTTGATCCGGGCCGCGTCGACGTAAACGATGGTGCCTTCTTCTTGGGCTTTCACCAACATCCCCGAGTGGCGGGCCACTTCTTTTTCCAAACCCGTGGCCACGATCGGCGGCTCGGTCACCAACAGCGGCACCGCTTGCCGCTGCATGTTGGAACCCATGAGCGCCCGGTTGGCGTCGTCGTGTTCGAGGAACGGGATCAACCCTGCCGAGACGCCGACCATCTGCTTCGGCGACACGTCGAGGTAGTTGATGTTCTTCGCGGCGATGGACGTCAGTTCTCCGCTGGCGCGACCATTCACGCGATCGACGGAAATCTTGCCGTTCTCGACATCGGTATCGGCCGGGGCGAGCTGCAAGTGAGCTTCTTCATCGGCCCGCAGCTTCACGACATCTTCGTGGAGCTTGCCGTCCGTGACCTTGCGGTACGGGGTGATGAGGAAGCCGTATTCGTCGATTTCGGCGAAGATGCTGAGGCTCGAAATCAGACCGATGTTCGTCCCTTCCGGGGTTTCAATCGGGCAGATGCGACCGTAGTGCGAAATATGAACGTCGCGGACTTCGAAGCCAGCACGCTTCCGGTTCAGACCGCCTGGCCCGAGGGCCGACAGACGACGCTCGTGCGTGAGCTGGGCCAGCGGGTTGGTTTGATCCACCACTTGGCTGAGTTCCGAACGACCGAAGAAGTACTCGATCGCGGCACTCACCGATTTCGGATTGATCAGCGTCCGCGGCGACATGTCGGCCGCTTCTTTGATCGCCATCCGTTCCTGCACGGTGCGGCGGAGCTTGAGGAACCCCTTGCGCAGTTCATCGGCGGCCAATTCGTCGATGGTTCGCAAACGACGATTGCCGAGGTGGTCGATGTCGTCCACTCCGACGCCCGGCTTCTTGGCTCGCAAGTCGAGCAAATATTTGATGGCGTTGACGAAGTCGACGGCCCGCAGGGTCATTTCCGTTTCGGGAACGTTCTGGTCGAACTTCCGGTTAATGCGGAACCGACCGACGCGACCGAGGCGGTAACGATTTTGGTCGGCGAACTTCTCTTTGAAGAGTTCGCGGGCTTTCTCGAGTTGGGCCGGGTTGCCCGGACGGAGCCGTTGGTAAATCTTGAGCAGTGCCGACTCGTGCGAATCGGTACCGTCTTCGATCATCGACGTGAGGATCAGCGTGTCCTTGGGCGGTGCCAGGACTTCGAGTTCCTTCAAGTGCGTCGTCATGATCTTGTCGACGGACGCGAGGCCGAACGGCTTGCCGGCATCGACGTAGATTTCACCCGTTTCGGGGTCGATCACGTCGTCGACAGCGATCATCGGCAAGATCCCTTTTTCGACATCCCCGGCCAACCGGGCACGGGCGATGGGATCCTTGAGCTTCATCATTTCGGTCGGGTAAAACTCGCGGATCAAGTTGGCCGTTTGGCCGTACTGCGGATCCATCGCCCGGAGCAGCGTGAGTGCCGAGAATTTGCCCGATTGGTCGATCCGGACGCCGAGGGTGTCCTTCTTGGTGACGTTGATTTCGATCCAGCTCCCACGCTCCGGGATCACCCGGCACGAGTGCAGATCCTTATCGCCTTCGCGCTCGACCACGAAGTCCACACCCGGTGAACGGTGCAGTTGCGAGACGACGACGCGTTCCGCCCCGTTGATGATGAATTCACCGCCGCCGATCATGATGGGCATGTCACCCAAGAACACTTCTTCTTCCTTGGCGGTACCGTCGGCTTGACGCAACCGCAGCCAGACGCGGAACGGCCGGCCGTAAGTCAAGCGCAGTTGCCGACATTCGTCGGGGTCGTAGCGCGGCTTGCCCAGTTCGTATTTGACGTATTCGAGGGAGTTTTTCTTGTCGTAGCTATCGATCGGGAAAATTTCGCGCAACACGCCTTCGAGGCCGGTCGGTGTGCGTTTGTCGTGCGGAACCAACAGTTGCAGGAAGCGATCATACGACCGCGTCTGAATGTCGGTCAGTGGCGGCACAGGAGATGCATCGCC
>JAYSYJ010000203.1:0-12805 GCA_043727675.1 Fimbriiglobus sp. | reverse complement strand
GTGTCGGCGTTGTACCACGTTTCGAGCCACGGGTTGAGCAGGAACCGATCGGGGGCCGGGCGATCCTCGGCACGGAACGCTTCGAGTGTCATCGTGATTTTGCGGCGCGGCGCGAACAGCAACAGGTTCGACAACAACATCCCGGTGGCGCGGAATAGCAACGGCACCAAATGCGGTCGGGTTCCGGTGAGGGCCCAACTGAACATGCTACCCCAGAGGCCGCGGGTGCGGACGAGCACCACCGTGGTTTCGGGGACGGCGGCGAGCAGATCGGCCACGGCCCGCGCCCCGCCGATGTGTTCGAGGCCGTCGCGCATCAGGCGACCGCTCGGCCAGATCAGCACGTTTTTCCCGGAGCGCAGAATCGTCACGATGGAATCGAACGCCGTGCGCATCCGGTCGCGTGATTCGCCGGACGCTTTCTTGTCGAGGTCGGGAATTTGAATCGCGCCGGAGAGCCAGGCCAGCGGTTGGAGCAACGGACTTTCGAAGTTCGTTTCGAGGGCCAACGGTCGGAATTGGAACGCTGGCCAGAGTTGCAGCACCAGGTTCGGCGGATCGGAAAACGCCGGGTGATTCGGTAGAATCAAGTACGGCCCCGGTTTGGCCAACACCTCTCGTTTGCCAACAACGGTCACGCGGTAGCGCATCCAGAACAGGATGGCACCGAGGAACCAACCGACCCAGCGAAGCCCTTGTAAGATCATGTCGCCTCACGAGCGGAAGGCTACGAACTGCGTGCCTCCCATTGTGCGCGAAGCCAAGGAAACTTCCAAGATGAGTGTCCGGGACATCAGAGACTTGCAACCCGATAGGGAGGACTCACCGACAAAAGTCGAGTCACGTCGGGCTGGCACCCAAATCGCGCAGGCGGTTCCGCAAGTACTTCGCGCGTTCGGCGTTGCGATCCTCACCGTCGAGGTGCTTGCCGGCGAGTTTCTGCAAGTGCGCCGATTGCGTGTGGATGAACAGCTGATTCAACGTCGTCGGTGGCAGATCGTCGAGCAGGCGCAGGTGGATACCCAAACGCACCGCCGATAGGAGCTCCATCGTCTCTTCGGCGGTGATCATGGTGGCACTGCCCAGCGTGCCGATGGCACGGGCGACGCGGTCGTGCTCAGCTTGGCGGCGCTCTTTGAGCAATACGGTGCGGGCTTGGCGTTCGTACTGCAAAATCATCGCGATCACTTCGCGGATTTCGGAAAGCAACCGCGATTCCGACTTGCCGAGCGTCACCTGATTCGAGATTTGGTAGAGGTCGCCACTGGCCCGGCTCCCTTCGCCGTACAACCCGCGCACCACAAGGTTGATCTTCTGCAACGCCTTGAAAACTTTCTCGATTTGCTTGGTGATGCCGAGGGCGGGGAGGTGCAGCATGACGCTGGCCCGCATGCCCGTGCCGACGTTGGTGGGGCACGCGGTGAGATACCCGAAGCGGTCGTGAAACGCATAGGGCAATCGCGCTTCGAGGCTGTCGTCGACGCCGTTGATCTGCTCCCAAGTTTCTTCGAGCGACATCCCCGACCGCATCACCTGGATGCGGAGGTGATCTTCTTCATTCACCATTACGCTGACCGACTCGCGCGAGTCGAAGGCGACCCCGCGCGGGCCTTCGAGGGCGTTGGCCAGTTCCCGGCTGATGAGCTGCCGTTCGACCAAGAAGAGCCGATCCAACGGCATCAGGCCCATCACGCTGAGATATTCGAGCCGCGGCGAAATATCGGACTTGGTCACGGCTTCGCGGACGCGCTGTTCGATCTCCGCTTTTTGGGCATTGTTGGCGCGCGTGGTGAACGGGATGCCGGCGAGGTTGCGGGCCAAGCGGATCCGGGTGGAGACGACGACATCGGACTCCGGACCGGTGCCGCGCAGCCACTCGCCGAGGTTGGGGAGTAGGCTATCGAGGTTCATCGGCCCCTTCTTTCTGTCGAATGCGATCACGCAAGACTGCGGCCTCTTCGTAACGCTCGGCCAAAATCGCGGCTCCCAAGTCAGCCTGCAATCGATCCGTACCCAGTATACTCCGCCGCTGCCTCGGGACTTTGCCGCAATGATCGGTCGACCGGTGAACCCGTTCGAGCAGCGTCAACAACGGTGTGTGGAATTCATCGTAGTCGCGGGCGCACCCCAATCGGCCGGCTTTGCGAAACTCGGAGTACTTTAGCCCACAACTCGGGCAGGTCAACGCATTCGGTTCGACCTCGCCGGCGGAATCGTGTTGACCCATCACCAACTGAACCAAACCTTGCACGTCGAAATGCGAACCGGGCTGATCCGGCAAGATCTGCTTCGCGCGGGCACAGGCTTCGCACAGGTGCGTGACATTCTTCTGCTGGTGCAGGATATCGGTGAGATGGATCGTGGCGGGTTGCCCACAAAATTTGCACGTGCTCATGGTCGGTCGTCCAGTCCTTCGGGTGGGCAACACTGGGGGATCCATCCCCGGTCAGCTTTCTTCCAACTGCCGAATGCGGTCGCGCAACTGGGCCGCCGACTCGTAGGCTTCGTCGGTCACCGCTTGCTGAAGCTTCCGTCGCAGTTGCACCAATTCGGTCTGTTCCGGTGGGCGAGTCGACCCGCGTTGCGGCTTCTTGCCGTTGTGCCGGGTGTCCCCGTGAATACTTTCGAGCAGCGGCACGAGTTCCGCCGAAAAATGGTCGTAATCGTGGGAACATCCGAGCCGACCGGAGTTGCGGAACTCGACGAACTTGATGCCGCACTGCTGGCACTGTTTACTGCCGGGATCGTCGCCGACCTCGCTCGCCAAGCTGGTATTGGACACCTTTTTACCAGTGCTACTCGGGTATAGGTACTTCTTCGCGCAGTCTTCGCACAGGTGGAATTCTTCGTATTGATCGTTCGGCAACACCTCCGTGATGTGGAGTGTCGCCAGTTTGGAACAGCGTTGGCACTTCATGGCGTTGTCATCCCCGTAGCGTCGTAATCATCATAGCACGGCCGACCGAAACGCGGTAATCGGAGAACGAGATATCACGAGGGGTGCGGTACAAAGCGGACTGGATCGCTAATGCTCCAACTGGAACCATTCGTTCGAGGATGCTTCCGCTTTGCTGTAAAGATCGTCGACATCGACTGGCAGGCTCGCAATCGACTGCTGTGTCAGAAGTGGTTGCAACGTGTCCTGCACCTCGGGATCGATCATATATCGGCGGGCCACCACCCCGTTTTCACGCTCGAATCGGACGGCCTCGGAATAGATTTGTTCGTATTCGTCTGGAAATGTTTTCAGCATGTGCGACCAGAGCGCCGTCAGGCGGCTCTTGAAGCTCGCTTCGGTCTCGGCGGGGTTCGCTAGCAGCGTCAGGCAGACGTATTCGATCATGGTGTTGCTGTTACTCGTTCACGTTCTTAATTACGGCCCGCATCATCTGGAACAAATACAACGCCGAGCCGACGTGGGTCGCTTCCACCCAAATCATCTCGGGCTTCCCCGTCGCTTCCCACAAGCGTTTCATCGCAATCGGCGGGACGACATCGTCGCGGCTCGCCGCAATCAGCAGCAACCGTTTCTCCTTCAACTGACCCGCATAAGTAATCGGGTCGATTGGCCCGATCAGCTTCTTCAATTTCGGCAGCGTCACGCCGGCGAGTTTCAAGATCGGCGTCAGCACCACGGCGACCGGATGCTCGGAAAACGACTCCACGAGATCGCCGCCGCCCAAGAGCAAATTGACCGAATGAATCTTCGGTTCGACTCCGGCGAAGACCCCTCCGACGAAGCTGCCCAGGCTGGTGCCGAGCACGCCGAGCTTCTTGGGATCGACCTCCGGCCGCGTTTCGAGCCAGGCCAGGGCGAGCCGGCAATCGAGCACCGTCTGGCGGATATTCGCCACCGATTTTTCGATGTCGGTGGAGAGCAGTCGCTCTTTGGAACCGGGTTCGCGGCGCGGCCCGTAGTAGGCCATGTACACCACCAGTGCCGGGATGTCGTGCTGGGCCAGCCACAGGGCTTCGGCCCGCGCCACCACTTGGGCACCATCGAGGATATCGAGCACGATCAGGGCCGGGTGTTTGCCGGCTTTGCGCGGTTGGTAATACTCGGCGTAAACCCGATTGTTCGCCGCGCTCGCCGTCTTCACCGCCGATGGGAACGTGAGTGTGAACACGTCCACTTCCGCGTTCGGCAGGTTGTATTTCAGCTTGAATTCGTAGGCGAACGTCCGATTCTCCATCCGGTACAGTTCCGGGACGCCGTCGGCTTCGTCCGTCTGGGTGAACGTCACGTCGCCGGTTTCCGCCTTCGGCTCGGCCGCGAAACTCGGAGCACACCCACAGGCGAACACAATCAGAGCCAACAGGCGAACCATGGGAAATCCTTTCGACGAAACGAACTCAACCGAGCATGGTGCGGAACTGCTCGAACAGGTAGCTACTGTCGTGCGGCCCCGCGGCGGCTTCCGGATGGTATTGTACGCTGAACACGGGTAACTCGCGGTGGCGAATTCCTTCGCAAGTGCCGTCGTTCAGGTTCCGGTGCGTGACTTCGACCGCGTCGCTCAGGCTCGTCGGATCGACCGCAAACCCGTGATTCTGCGTCGTGATCTCGACCGTCCGATTCAACTCGTTGAACACCGGTTGGTTGGCACCGCGGTGCCCGAACTTCAGCTTGAACGTACTGCCCCCGAGCGCTTGTCCGATCAGTTGGTGGCCGAGGCAGATGCCGAAGATCGGCTTTTTGCCGATCAGCCCCTGCACCGTCTTCACCGCGTAGCCGAGCACCGCCGGGTCACCGGGGCCGTTGCTGAGGAAAATGCCGTCCGGGTTGTACGCCAGCACCTCCTCGGCACTGCAGGTGCCCGGCACCACCGTGACCTTGCAGCCCACTTGAACCAGGCAGCGCAGGATGTTCCATTTCATGCCGTAGTCGATGGCGACGACGTGTTTGACAATCGGCCGCGCCGGCAACACATGCTGCGACAGCGTGTCGAAGCCGCGATCCCAAGTGTAGGCCTTCTCGGGGACGACTTCTTTCACGTAATCTTTGCCGGCCATACTGCCGTGGGTTTTCGCTTTGGCCACCAGTACGGCGTCATCGAGTTCGAGGCTCGACAACACCCCGGCCATCGCCCCGCGCGTGCGCAAGTGCCGCACCAAGGCCCGCGTGTCGATCCCTTCGATGCCCGTGACGTTGCTCGCTTTCAAATACGTGTCCAGGCTGCGGTGACTCCGATAATTGCTCGGCACCGTCAGTTCCCGCACGATGAACCCTTCGGCCTGGACACCGTGCGATTCTTCGTCGGCCGCGGTGGTGCCCACATTCCCGATCATCGGGTAAGTCATGGCGACGAGTTGCCCCTTATAGCTGGGGTCAGTGAGGATTTCTTGGTAGCCGGTGAGAGACGTGTTGAACACGACCTCACCCAACTTTTCGCCCGGCGCGCCGAACGCCCGGCCGGTGAACACAGTTCCATCTTCGAGGGCGAGCTTGGCGAGTGGCATGGTTCAAACGGGGTCTCAGGGTCGAAAATAGCCCAAACAAGTGGAATGATACGGGGAAGTGTCGGAAGTGTCCAAAGATGTGCAACTTGGGGTGAGCCGAATCTTTCTGGCAGTTGAGACGTGAATTCTTCGACCCTGAAAGGGTCGTTCTATCAGCCCAGGTCGGAGGTCGCGCCGCGACCGGAGGCCTGGGTACTGCGATCCGGAACATGGAGACGCTCTGAAAGGGCGGTTCAAAGCACTGCTTTAAACCGTCTCCATCAGGGCCGACATCCTCCGAACCGTCCCTTCAGCACGGAGACCGTATTCCGGATCGGGGTTCCCAGGCCGCTGGATTCTTTAGCTTCGAAGGAGCGTCCGAGTTTAGCCAGGCCGAGGTGAGCCCAACACCGAATGACCAAAACCCTCTTCGCTCCAACGGAGCGTCCGAGTTTAGCCAGGCCCGGGAGGGCCTGGTAGGGTAATCGAATTCTTAAGCTCCAACGGAGCGCTCGAGTTTAGCCAGGCCGAGGTGAGCCACGAACGCTCCTTCGGAGCTAAAGAATTTTGCAACGATTCCAGGCCCTTCCGGGCCTGGCTAAAATCGGACGCTCCTTCGGAGCGAAGAATTCTGCAATGATTCCAAGCCCTTCCGGGCCTGGCTAAATTCGGACGCTCCTTCGGAGCGAAGAAATTGTTGGGCGATAGGTTCACAATTCCAAGCCCTTTCAGGCCTTTCAGGGCCGAAATCCTCCGTTCCGAGGCTCACTTCACTCGTCGTTCCCATTCTGAGGTTGTGCTCGTCGCATGAAACTAGGGAGGATTTGGTACTCCTCGGTGTTGGGCCGTTCTTCCAATCTCAATTTCAACGTGATGATTTCCTGGCCCCGTCGCAACTCCACGGCGATGACCGTACCGGGCCGCAAATTGATGATGTAACGCTGGAGATCCTCGAAGGTTTTCGGGGTGATCGTCCCGAGTTTCAATAACACGTCGCCGCCTTCGAGACCGGCTTTGTACGAGGGCGTCCCCGGTTCCGGCGGGTTGATTTGCAACGACTCCGTATTGCCGGCGGTCTGCAATCGCACACCCATGTAGGCCCAACTGAACGGGTTCTGGGGCCGTTCTTTCGGCACCGGCGCCACGGGTGAAGTGGAAAGGCTCAACAGCGAAAGAACGAGGGCGGAATTCATGGTGGCCGTCCTGCCGAGGCGAGCATTTCAGATCCCGTAAAACTTCGCCGCGTTGTCGTGCAAAATCTTCTTTTGATCCGCCACCGGACGCGTCGAGAGGATCTCGCGCAGTGCCGTCAGCCAATCCGCATAAGTTCCCGCCAGCGTGATCACGGGCCAATCGCCGCCGAACATCACGCGATCCACCCCGAACGTGTCGATGGTGGTGTTCACCACCGGGGCGATGTCCGCCGCTTTCCACTTCCCTTTCGGCCAACCATTGACCAAGAACCCCGAGACCTTACAGACGACGTTCTTCCGCTTCGCCAATTCCGCCAAGTCGGCCTTCCACTGCTCCGTTTGCGCGGCGGTGAAGCCATGCTGGGGGTTGCCGCAATGATCGAGAATGAAGCGGGTATCCGGGCATTTGTCCGCGAGCTTGGCCGCATCGGGGAGTTCCGCCGGCCGCATGCAACAGTCGAAGCTCAGCCCGAGTTCGCCGAGCAGTTGAATGCCGGCAACGAATTCTTTCTTCAAACAGGTTCCCGCCGGAGCGCTGTCGGCATGCAGCACTTGGCGGATGCCTTTGATGTATTTACCGCCTGCAAACTGGGTGAGATAACCGGCGAAGCCGGCACTGGCGGGCCGCCCCGAAACGACCGCCGCGACGGTCGTCGTCGCCTTCGACTTGCACAATTCCACGAGGTAATCGACTTCGGCCTGCTGCTGCTCTTCGACGACGTCCACTTCCATGTAGACGGATTTCACCACGTTCAACCCTTCGGTGGCGGTGGCATATTCTTTGGGGGTGAATTGCCCGTCGAGTGGTGCCCCTTTCTTCAACCAACCCAATTTGAACTTGGTCAGATCCCACAGGTGTTGGTGCGTATCGATGACGGCGAGCATAGCGGGCTTCTCTTCGGCGAGGCCGGTGCGAGTGAGGGCGGCACCGGCGACGGCGGCCACAGTCAGGAATTCACGGCGTTGCATCGGTCGGTTCCCGTGGGACGGTTCGTTGTGAGGCTTTCGACCCCACGATTATTTCTTGTCGAATAGGACATGTTTCCGGTCGCCACGCGAGAGGAGATAAGCCATCAAATCCAAGACTTCGTCGTCTTGGAGCGTTTCAAGCAAGCCGGATGGCATCATCGAGAGTTTCGACGGTTTCATCACGTCGACGTTTTTGCGGTTCACGGTCACTTGGCCGTTCGGGTCGAGCATGTTGGTGTTCACCATGATGTCGTCGCCGTTGAGGTTGACGATGCGGCCAACGATTTTTTTGCCGTCGAGCGTGTCGATCTCCACGGCGGCGTATTGGTCACTCACCTCTTTGCTGGGGTCGATGATCGATTCCAGCAAGTCTTTCGGGCTGAAGCGGCCGGCGATGGCCGTCAGATCGGGGCCCGAGGCACCGCCTTCGTTATCGTACCGATGGCAGGCGAAGCAGTTGGTCGCCGCGAACATTTTCCGGCCGTTGTCGAAGTCGCGGCCACCGGCCTTCAACCCCTTCTCGATCGTCGGTATCAGGTCGTCCATCGTGTGCTTCTTCACGAACGGTCGCGGTTTGAGCACGATCAACCCAGAGCCTGCGGCCTTGGCGTCCAGGGTAGGTTTGAGCGCGACTTTCTCGGCGCCACTCAGCGTGAGGATGGCATCGCGTTTGATCATGTCGAGAAACTTGCCGAAGCTGTTGCCGCCCTTGTAGGTCTGCGCTTTCACGAACCACTCGAAATAACCTTTGCGCAGTTCGGGCGTCCAGCCGGTCTTGAGCATCCGCAGGGCGCGGGCGTACTCGATCTGCTCTTCCTGCGTCGGCGCGTCGAGGAGTAACGTCACCCCCTTCTCGGCAGCCTTTTCCCCTTGCAGGTAGACGAAGACTTGGATCAATTCGCCGTCGACGAAGCGGCTCCCCGTCGGGAAGGCCGGTTCGTACTTCGCCAGCCACGCCGTGCGCTCGGCTGCGGTCGGCATCCCGAAGCGGTTGAATAAAACATGGTAAACGCGGACGAGTTCGAGCCGCTGCTCGACGCTGAGCTTGGCGAAGTCGAGCTTGGCTAACGATTCGAGGATTTTGCCGCGTAGCGCGGGGTCGGCCTTCGGACTGCTGGGTTTCTGATGCTGCGGGCAATCGGCACTCACACGAACGAGGGCGAGCAGCGCGGTGATCTTAGCGGTCGGGTTCGTCTCGGCCAGGGCTTTGTCGGCCCACAGCTTCGGGTCTTGGAATTCGAGGGCCACGCGGGCGGAAAAGCGAATGAAGCGATCGACGTGTTGCGGCTCACTGAGCATTTTGAACACGACTTCGAGATCGCTTCCTTTGTTCAATTGTCCATTGCTATTCTCGAACGCATGGCGGAACCCCTGCGGACTAAGATCGGCGTCCCTAGGTCGTGCGGGTGTTTTGATCGTTTCCGTCGATTCCGTCCCGGTGAACGTGACGCGGTAAAGTCCGCTTTGGGTCTTGCGACCCCCCGTGGCGAAATACAGCGCACCATCGTGCTGATTCACCACGAGATCCGTCAACGCGAGTGGGCTTCCCGAGATGAACTCCTCGGCGGTTCCCTTCATCACACTACCGTTCTCTTCCAGATGCACCGCGTAGAGCTTGCCGTAGCTCCAGTCGCAGGCGAACAGCGCCTTCTGATACTTCGATGGGAACTTGGCCCCGGTGCCGAAGGTCACGCCCGTGGGTGACCCTGGCCCGATGTCGCAGATGCCAGGAAGATTGTCCACGTAGTACGCTGGGTACTTGCCGGCGCCGTTACGCCAGCCGAACTCGCTGCCGCTGGTAACTTGGCAGATCCGCGTCGGCCGGTACCACGGGGTGTTGAAGTCCCACTCCATGTCGGCGTCGTAGGTGAACAATTCGCCCGCCGCACTGTAGGCCGCGTCGTACTGGTTGCGGAATCCGACACTGAAGAGTTCCCATGTCTTGCCATCCGGTGTCACGTTGTAGATGCAGCCACCAGGCCCCATGACGCCGGCCATGAAGCCGTTACCGTCCGGCAAACGCGGCAACAAATGGTCTTCGCCCCAATGCGGGGGCACCTTCGTTGTGTCGTACTTCACCATCTTGGTTTGGTTGCCACAGACCACTGTCAACCGTTTGTTGTCCGGATGTTTCATCACCGCGTGTGGCCCGTGCTCCCCACCGCCCGATTCGAACGCCCGCAGCAGTTCGACCGTGTCGAAGTCGCCACCTTTCTTGGAAGAGGTGACCTTGTACAGTCCCGAACCGTTGCCGTTGACCACGACGTACAACGCGTCGAAGGCCCAACACAATCCTTGGGCCATGCCGAACGGTTTGCCGTTGAATTTCAGCCCCATTGGCTTCACGGTGATCTTGTCATCCGTGCCAATCTTCGGTGGCGTGACGAGGAACATTCCTTTGTCGTATTGGTCGGAAACCACCAAGCGGCCGTCGGGGAGGTCGGTCATGCAGACCCACGAACCTTCGACTTCCTTCGGCACCGAGTACAGCAGTTCGACCTTGAATCCTTTGGTGACTTTCAGTTGATCGCCCGGCGTCGCCAGCACCGGTTTCGGGGCCGGTTTCGTTCCCTGTGCGAACAGTGCCGAGCTGGTCAAACCGATCCAAATGACTGCGGAAAGTGAACGACGCATGACCACCCCACGATGAGAAGATTCGGGCCTGTGAAGTGAGTATAACTCACTTTGCTGGCAGGGTCGATGTCAGTGAATGATAAACTCAATTCCCAGAACTCCAAAAATCGTTGGCACGCGATCACTTCTTCCGGCCTGTGAGCCACGCCAGCATGAACAGCAACAGTGTCAAGATTCCGAACGCGATGGTCACCGTGCCGTTACTCTCGGCGAACGGCTTGCCGAACACTTCGGTCGTTTCGAGCCGTTTACCGATGTCGAGGGCTTCGCGCCACTGCCAGCGGGACGGGGCCAGATCGAGGAATGCGGCACACAATGCGGCAATGGAGCCACCGGCGATGTACCCGGAGCTGAGAAGCACACCGGGGCCGGAATCGCCTTCATTGGGCTTGTTCCGCAGTTTATCCACCAACCATCGAAGGATCCCGCCGAGGAAGATGGGGGTACTGCTCGACAGAGGTAGGTAAACCCCCACGGCGAAAGGCAACGACGGCACCCCGGCGAGTTCGAGCGTCACCGCGATCAGCACGCCGATGAGCACCAAATCCCACGGCAGGTTGCGATCCAAAATGCCGTCGATGATGAGGGCGACGAGCTGCGTCTTGGGTGCCTCGAAGCGTTTGATCTTCGTTCCCCCGGCATCTTCGTATTCCAATTTTCCGTTCACGGCCGGATCGCAGAGGTAGGCAAAACTCCCGTCTTCGTTGATGAGGTAGCGTCCGGGTGGAACGTCGGCTGGCGTTCCCGTTTTGAGCCAGTTGGCTGGAATCTTGTCATTTTCACCAATCACCAACACGCGGTACTCGGTGGTGTCCGCTTCGTACTGGCCGGAATGCACCGTATCTTTCCCCGTCAATTTCTCCACGAGTACCGTCGCTTTCGGCAGGAATTCCGGCTTCTTCGTGTAAATCGTCCACGCTTGATTCAGCAAGATGAGCACGAGGCCGACGACGAGGGCCGACGTCAGCGAACCGATGAGGATCGCGTACTGTTGGTACCGCGGAGTCGCCCCCAGCAGGTGCCCGGTCTTGAGGGCTTGCGAGGTCGTACCGCCGTTGCTGCACGCGACGCAGACGATCCCCGAGATGGTCAGCGCCAGCAGTTTGAGTTCCTTTCCGAGAGCGATGACCCCGTATTCCGAGAGGGCCAGCAAGATCACGCAAGTGAGCAAGAGCGTGGCGACCGTCATCCCCGAAACCGGGTTGCTGCTCGACCCGATTTCCCCCGTGAGCCGGCTCGACACAATCACGAACAGGAAGCCGAAGAGCAGAATCATGCCGGCGCCCGCAAGGCCACCCCAGGTGAAGTTCAGGCCCATTTGCGGTGCCGCCATGAGCGCCAGCACCATGCCGAGGCAGCCGAACAGCACGAGGCTAATGGGGAGATCCCGTTCGGTGCGGAGTGGTGCCCCGGCGTTCGCCGCTTTCTTCCCGAGCACGTCGCGCAGCCCGCCGACCACGGCACCGAAAATCACCGGCAACGCCTTGATCATGCTGATGATACCACCGGCCGCAACGGCCCCTGCCCCGATGTACAGGATGTAATTTTCGCGGATCTGCTTGGCGGTCATGTTCTTGATCAGCCCGACATCGAGCTTCGTTTCACCGTCGATCTTGCTCTTCGCCGGGGGCAACACGACATCGAGACTGTCGCCGAAATAGACGATCATCGGGGCGATCACCAAGTATGCCAACACGCCACCGGCGAGCATGATGCTGCCGATGCGCGGCCCGATGATGTAGCCGACGCCGAGCAGCGGGGCCGACACTTCGCAGCCGATGGCTGCGCCTTTCAAGCCGACGACTTTGCCACCTTCTTGGACGATCCACAGCGATTTGCTGGCCGTGTCACCCCAGAGTTTGAGTCCGAGCATGGCGAACTGATACACGAAGCCCAGAATCAAACCGACGACGAGAATCCCGGCGGTACTGCCGCCCTTTTCACCGGCAATGAGTACGTCCGCACAGGCGGTGCCTTCCGGGTATTTCAGCTCCCCGTGCTTCTCGACGATGAACGCTCGCCGCAGGGGGATCATCATCAAAATGCCGAGTAACCCCCCGAACACGCCGACGGTCATGACGCGGACAATGTCGATGTCGTAGCCGATCAACAGCAGCGCCGGCATAACGAGGCCGACACCGAAGGCGATGCTCTCGCCGGCACTGCCGGCGGTCTGCGCGGTGTTCGATTCCAAGACGTTGCGTTTGCGAAAGCCGACGACCGACATCACGCGGAACAGGGCGAAGGACAGCACCGCCACGGGGATGCTGGCGGACACCGTCAGGCCGACTTTGAGAACCAAGTAGATCGATGACGCCCCGAACAGGATGCCGAGCAGCGATCCGATGATCAGCGGGGCGATCGTGAATTCCGGTGGCGACTCACTCGCGGGAATGAACGGTTTGAACTGCGGCGCAGGGGGCACGGGCGCGGCCATGGGCGATCCATCCAAATCTGGGAACGACGAGAGAGGACTCGCCTAGATTCGCCCGTCGGTGCCCCCGTGGCAAGGGGGATTTGCAGGAAGTGGGACGGCACGCCGACTTAAGCCAATGCCACGCCCACGTCCG
>JAYSYJ010000202.1:0-12813 GCA_043727675.1 Fimbriiglobus sp. | reverse complement strand
CGTCGGTGCGATACAGCTGCAGCACCGACGGCTGGCGCCGGTCGGCTCGTTAAGATGATAAATGATCGTGACGTTACGGTAAAAACGAATCTCGCCGAGCCGACCGGCGTGGGCCGTCGGTGTGAGACAGCTGGCCAGCTGCAATCACTCTTGCATCGGTGGACGGGTCGCGGTATGGGGGTGGCGAATCTCGAAAACACGCCGCCAGGATGGGAGTTGGGCATGGATCGCCCGTTCTGCCGATTAATACTACTCGCCGTGCCATTGGCACTGGTCTGCTTGGGCTGTCAAACTTCTTCCACGGTCAGCCGCGGGCAAGTCCCGGATGGCCCCAAGGCGCCCACCGGGCCACTGCCCTTGCTAGAACCGCTCGGGCCGGCCCCCATTGAACCGTTGACGCCACCGCCGCCGTTGATAGCCCCAGCTCTGTCACCGACCTCCGTGGCACCCGACGGGGCCATCAACACGGCAGCCGCTGTGGTGCAAGTGAAAGTCGTGGCGACCATCGGCGGGGAAGTCATCATCACCGAAGACGAAGTGGCCATGATGGTGCGCGAACGCGCCATGGACTACATCGAATTGACGGGCGACGCCCGCACCAAAAAGGAAAAGGAAGTCTATCGCGATGAACTCCGCAAACTCATCGAACGCGAGTTGATTCTGCACGAATTCATCACCAAGATCAAAAAGAACAAGCCGCAAGTGATGGACGAACTTTGGGAGAAATCGAAGCAGACCGCCGAACGGCAGATGAAGCAATTCCGTCAAATGGTGAAACTCGACAGCGAAGAGAAATTCACCGCGTTCCTGCAATCGAAGGGAACCGAACCGAAACTCTTCCGCCGCTTCTTCGAGAGGCAGGCCCTCACGAGCATCTTCTTAGATTCCGTCTTCAAAGATAAACAGCGGAGCGTGAGCTTGTCGCAAATCGACCAATACTACCGCGATCACGCGAAAGAATTCCGCGTCGAAGATCGGGCCAAGTGGCAGCTCCTGTTCGTCAGCAACTCGCGTTTCAACTCGGTGGCCGAATCGAAGCAGTACGCCGATTGGCTCGCCGACCAAGTGGCCAAAGGCGTCGACTTCGCCGCACTCGCCAAAAAGTACGGCCACGGCGACAGCGCCTTGCGAGAAGGCGAAGGTCTCGGCACCAAGCGCGGTGATTTCCGCCCGGCCGAACTCGAAGAGACGATCTTATCCCTCAAGGCCGGCGAGATGAGCAAAGTCATCCCTTCGGCCAACGGTTTCCAAATCGTCAAAGTGACCGAACGCGAGATGGCCGGAGTCAAACCGCTCGATGAGAAACTCCAAACGGCCATCAAGAACGCCATGCTCGATCAGAGCGTCAAAGTCGAACGGGATAAGTTCGTCGCGGAACTCTGGCGGAAACACACCGTCACCGTGGTTCCGTAAGCGTCGATCCATCGATCCGCCGGGCGACGGGATTAGTCGCACCGGCGTTGCTACAATGTATCGCGTTGATTTAAATTCTTACTCACATCTCTCTCATTTTCGTGGTATATATTCGCAACATCATTTCAGTTTTCAGTTTCAACTCTCTGACCCGAGGGTGCTCCGTGAAGTTTTATCTCATCGTTTCGAAGGGGAAACATCGGGGATTGCCGATCCCCATCCACGTCGATCTTTTCATGATCGGCACCGAGAAAGCCTGCCAGCTCCGGGCGCAACATCCCGACATGGGCGCCCAACAGTGCGCGATGGTTGTCCGTGGTAAAAAAGTCTTCATCCGCGATCTGGGGAGCGGCAAGAAGACCACCGTCAACGGCGAGGAAGTGCCCGGCAGCGAAGAATGGCCCTTGCACAAGAACGACCTCGTGTCAGCGGGGCCGTTGGAATTCCGCATCACGTTCCACGAGCGGCAACTGTCGCAGCGCGACCTCGAAGAATGGGCACTCAAAACACTCGACGGCGATACCGGGCCGAAAACCTCCGCGTTCGACGAATTCGACAACGCCATGTCCAGCGCCGCCGCCGACCACGACGACGCGGCCAGCGCCGCCGGGGCCATCCTCGGCAAAGCCTCCGCGCTCAAAGGCGTCGTGCGGGGACGCTTGCGGATCGCCCGCGAAGGAGCGATCACCATCGTCCGCATCAACGACATTTACATGGTCGAAGAGGCCGAACTGCTCCACATCAAAAAGGAACTCCAAGACAACCTGAACGTGCCCAATCTCAAAGTGCTTCTCGACCTGAAAAATGTCCGTCGCATGTCGTCGGCGGCCGTAGGACTCTTCGCCGAGTTCAACGACTGGTTGAAGAAAAACGGTGGTCGGTTGGCACTCTGCCGACTGCGGCCCGAACTCGCCGGCATGGTGGACGACCTGCGAAACGTTTTCAACCTGAAAGTCTTCGACGACAAGATTAAAGCACTCGCCGGGAAATGGTGACGCGCCCCCGTCAGCCGCGTCCGAGCCGATTATCGGCGTCGTTGGCCATGATGCGAAAGAGGTCGGTATTCGGGGCGACCAGGGCCGCTTCGAACCACCGGCCCACTTGGTCGATGTCGCTCATCCCACGGATCGAGCCGGTGATTTCGTAAGGGGCGTCCGGGAATTTCACCCGCAAAAGCTTGATTAAATCGGAGCGGCGGGCTTCGAGTATTCCCATCGCCATCCCCTCCGCAAAGCCTTCGGCACGGCCTTGGCTCTTCCACTCCATCAACGTCGTTACGGAATTCATGACGCGACTCGGTTCGGGAATCGGAAACGGCTTCCCAACCTTAGCTCACGAAACTTGCGGGATGACAACGAAAAACCCCGGCCAAGGCCGGGGTGAATCGCAAACAATTGTCGGGCGCGAAATCTTTCGTTCAAACTGATTACGAAGCGGCAGGCAACTTCTGCTGGGCCGCCATCAATTCTTGCTGTTGGGCCAACGGCAACAGTTCCTGTCGATAAATCGGCACGTCGCGGGGCGCTTCGATCCCCAAACGGATTTTGCCACGATCGATATCCACGACCGTAATGCAAATATTTTCGCCGATGAAGATTTTCTCTCCGAGTTTTCGACTGAGGACCAGCATGTCGTATCCCTCCGTTGTGCGCCAGTCGTGTTTGCAAAATTATGCAATACCCTACCTCATGTTCCCGCACCGAGAATCGCGCCCGATCGAGAAACTGCGTAACGCGTTGCCACCGTTGAGCTACGACCGTTATTTTGCGCGCTTGCGGCGCGAATTCCTGCGCGGCTTGCGCCCACCGCAACGCAATTACGCGGAATCGCGCAGGGTGTCGCCGGCACAATCACTGCAATCGGCATAAAAACGGGGCGGGAGTCGCTTTCTACCCCAGCCCCGTCTCTGCCGATGCCAAATTCTACGTGTCCCATGCCGTTTCCCACTCGTGCCGCATGGTACGGAGTCTGCACCCATCGCGCTAGGCCACCTTTTTCAATCGACTCGACTCCTCCAAGACCGTGAGTGGCTTCGGATCGCCGGCGAACTCCGCATCGAACGGGTGCCAGAGCCGCTGGCGCATCCGCGCCCGTTCCGCCATGATCTCCATCTTCTCCGGAGTACCAGGCGCCGCCGTGGTCGGTTCACACGCGATCGGGGCGTTGCCGTTGAAGTTGCCGACACCGCGTCGGGCATACTTGCTGGTGGACGGATAACTATCCCGCACACCCGGGGCGTAGTAGCAATTCCAGCAGAGTTGGCGGGGACGGTTCACTTTGCTCGTGTGGCAATGCTGACAAATCGGAATCATGGTTCGCTCCAGTTGGTTAGTTGTTCATTGAAAATCCACCCCAGAGTCACGGAGAGCACCGAGCCGATCACAATCCAAGAATTCGGAATGTTTGGTTTCTTGATTCGTTCTGCTCAATGCTCTCGGTGACGCTGGGGTGAACCTATTTCTTGGGCACTTATGCCGCGACCGGGTTTTGCAAGGGGCGAACAAATCGGAACTCGATGGTGGGCACCGCGATATCGATGGTGCGTTCCGCCAGGGCCAGTTCCACTTCGGCCAGCATTTCCCGACGCATGGCCTCGCGGGGGGTATCGTCGAACCAGTTTAAGAACCACCTGCAAGCGGCGGGTTCGCCGAGGCGTTCATCCGCCTCGAAACAGCACTTGGCGAAGTACTCTTCCACTTCGCCGACGGTATCCAGGCCATCGCCCAACCATCCGCAATAGCCGAGGGCACAACTGGCCTCAACGGGCCAATCTTGGACACACATCAATGGGGGTGGTGAGGTGGTGGCACCTTGCACCAGCCGCAAATCGTCGTTGCGAAGGGCCTCCCGGAGGGTGATCAGCCCGGAGGTGGAGAGCACGGGGACGAATCCATTCCGCCAAACGTTGCGCCAGTTTTCCATGACCGCTCCCGATTCGGGGTTCGAGTTCTACCGGAAGAGTTAAAAGGTTCCGAGAACCAACTCCTCATTGCGACTCGTATAGTTATATATACGTCCGTCCAGTATCGATTGCAACACAAACTAGCCAGAATGTGACAAGAAATGGTCGAATTCGGGATATTTATGAATGGAATGGGAGCTAATTAGACATTGTTAGACGGGTGTCGGCGTTGCACTTACAGGTTTGCGCGCAGGTCGGTTGTGGATGCAGTTAGTGGGGGTTTTGGGGCAGAAGTTGATTTGTATGACGAAGCGATACGAACGAGCGCTGTTAGTCAGCAGTCTTCCAGTAACGTGCCCGGTTGTATTAGTTCTTCGGCCTGTTGAATGAGAGCCGCGATCCAGAGCCTGATTCGCTTGTTCGTTTCGTCCGTGTGTCGCTCGCCCTCAAAGTCGTGGAAGTTGATCAGCGGGAGAAGTATGTGGCCGGGGTCGTCTGGCATCCTGTCTGGGACTGCTTCGAGTCCAATGGTTTGTACTACAGTCATCGACACTCCACATACTCCACAGGTCTGCCTGAGCCGGTCTTTTCCGTCTTTGTTCAGAGACTTGAACTGCTTGGCTGTTAAGAAGTGGGGACTTGTCTTGCTCTGGCGCCGCGAAAGCGAAAGACCTTCATCATCCGCTTTAGGTCTCGGATGAAAAGCCTTTTCCTGAATCGGTGGCGATTTTGACGGGTTGTATATGACCGGACGATTTATCACCCACCGCATAAGGACATCTGTTGGCAGAACGTCCTCTTGCGGCGGATCAAATTCCATGGCATTGCCTTTTGCGGAGTTTTTACGATGCCAAGTATGCCTCTTGAGAGAATGGCAGGTTCCCTCCACCACTCGGCATGACTGCCCACACTTCAGTGTCTGGCAAGGTTACCCACACTTCGGTTTCCGACAAGAGGCTGACGTATCCCATGTCTGGTGGCACACCCGCCTCACGATAGACCACATCGGCGCGATCCGGCCGTCTCACGTTGGCGCAGGCAACGAGTGAGGCATCATGCCACTCGACCATCGGTGTTCCGGAGTGCGTCAAGTAAACGTAGGTCGGAGGTTGGTAGTCCATCTCTTTTGCGAGATCGAGAAGACGAAGCGTAGGCTCGATCAGTTCCGCCTTGACTGGGGCACCGTCTTCACCATCCCAGTTCCTTGAGAGCGTGATGAATCGCTTTACTTCGTCGCGTGCCGCTTCCCAGCACGCGGACTTGTAGTCGTATCCTAGTTTGGTATTGGCTGTGACATTCATCGTAGCCCCCATTCTTCTTGCGCTTCAAGAGAAGTTAGTTCACGAAAGAGTCTGATGCACGAATCGTGCCCCAGATCCAGCCCATCCATCCACCTGCCGCTATTCGTTATCTCGCCACGACCGGTGAGAATGAAACAGAGAACTGCCTTTGGAACTAGGTTAACTATCATTTTAGCCACTTGTAGCGATATTCGCCCAGCTTTTGGTTCTATTTCGTAATACCAAGTGCCGTCGTAACTGGCCAAGCTGACACCTACGCAATCTGACGACTTTGGAGAGAATAGCGACGGGAATATCCTATGCCAGTCCGCCAGAGACTGCCAAAGCGAGCCCGGAGGAACCCGGTTGATGTACGTAATTTCCCAGAGATTAGGGGTCAACTGGCCAAGACTATTATCCACGGCAAACTGCTGGTATGACTCAAACAGGCTCTCAAAAACTGGTAGCACTTCTTTGTACGAAGCCATGCCATCTTGGTCGCGATTCCAGCTAAAATATAGCTTGTCTGCCTGAATTTGCACAGTCTGGGTGCGTGCTTCGTTCTTTAGCTTCATCCGCACCTGTAGCGTGGATGATGGTGGGTTGAAGTCACGCACGAGCCTTGCTCGGTCGAACTTTTCCTGATAAGTCGGTAGGGGCGTTTCGTCTGTGAACGTCTGCCATCCCAGCGGCTCAAGGTATTTGAGCCAAAACAATCCGTAGTGCTGAGACCGGAATCCAGCCAGCTTATCAAACTGAACACCTAGAACGGTCTCCACAACGGGAGCTACGGTAGAGTGTGGTGCTGCGTTCTCATTCATGGGAAGTCAAACTAGAACTTAGACAGCGCGCGAACAGTTCTGATCGAAGTATAGCGACCCAAGTCCTGCGTTACAACCGGAAGCGTGACCCATCGTTGCGGCTACGTTTAGAGACATTCTACGCAGCGTCACGCCCGGTAAAGCCGTGGCCCATCCACGACTTTAGCTGGTGGCACCACTTCACCGAATTGCGGGCCTCCCGACGAAGACGACGCATTTGAGAATTTGTTTGGGTACCTGCATGAAGGCATTAGCCTGTGGGCGGAGGTATTACTGCTCAACGTTGGCCATTCGCTGTCAACGAACATAAGTACTTCGGATCAAAGAATAATCGGCCCGAAATCAGGGATAGCCGTTTTGCGGCAACCTACTTGAGTCTGGCTTATAATCCACGTGCGTTAAGGTTTTGGGGCAAACCCACGGATACAGGCTTTGAGCGCAGGATGGTGATAGATGCAGTCCGTGAGAATTTTTCGAACAAAAATGGGGGTTCGTTAGATGAACGGGTCGAAGTGGTACCTAAAGTTTCTGAGCATTGGGGCCGTTGTCACTCGAAATGCACTTGGAGGGATTTGAACCCCCAACCCTCGGTGCCGAAGACCGATGCTCTATCCAATTGAGCTACAAGTGCGTTTCAACAATCTACGGTGCGGATGGCCCGGCTACAAGGTGAACGCCGGACGACGGCCGTTCATTCCCCGGCCGGGGGCTTTTTAATCATGTCCGGGCCTTTGCCGAACATCTTTTCGTACTTGCCGTTGGCCCCTTTGACGTACTTCGTGAACCCTTTGCGTTCGAGGCTGCCATCGCTGGTCGCGGCCTTGGCGTGCTGATCCGTCCAAGTACGCGGGGCATTCGGGGTGGACAAGATTCGCCGGCAGGGTTGGCCGCTTTCGGGGTGCACCGTCAGCGAGTCTGCAGACATGCGCTGCATGATCTCGAAGACTTCACCGCCAGAGCCGTCCGGTTCGACGAGTTCGTATTGGTACAGTGGCATCGCTTTCCTCGGTGGGGTATCTCCATTCTACGGCGTCACTTCACCCGCCAGATGGTTTCTTCCTTCACACCCAAGCGCACCATGGCGGGGCCGATGTCGGCGAAGAAGCGTTTGGCGTCAACCGGGTAGCCGGCCGTGGCGATCAAACCGGGGACGTGTTTGGCCCAGTACGCATTGAATTGCATCATGCAGACCTCGCGCAGGTACTTGCAGATCATCGACGCGAGTGCCACGGCGATGCTGTCACCGTCGGCGCGGGGGCGGAAGCTGACACTGACGGGCCGGGAAAGCCCGACGATACGATAGCGACTCTCTTCGGGGCGTTCGACCTCGGCTATCACAAACCCTTCGGGGAAGGCCTCTTGCAGTTGCGCGGCGTAGAACGCTCGCCCGCCTTGTTTGTCGCAAAGGAACCGCAGCGGCGTGTCGCCACCGTCCGCATCGACGCTGTTCTGTACCAGTTCGATCAAGCCGTCGGAAAGAATGCTCGATTTGTTGCCGGTTCGGGCCACGCAATCGTTGAAACGTGGCGTTGGAACCACTCGGGAAAAAATCGCCCCGAAACTCGCCCCGGAAAACCCGGCGAGTGCTGCGCGTTGTTGAGCGATCTGACCGACCGCTGCTTCAACGGGTAGCTTGCAAGTGGAATCGAACCAGCTTTCGGCCCGAATGTCGGCGTTCACCGACGGGGAACAAAGGTGAGCCAGCAAAGACCCGAACGACGGAAACGATTGCGGCAGACAGGCGAGCACGCCGAGTTCGAGTTTGCCCAAGGCGTTCTGGCCGTGATAGACCCGTTTGGAATCGTCGATGACAATCCGGGCATCGCGGCCCCAACGCCCGGCGGCAGGTCGGACAATCGGTTTGAGGGTGTCCCAGCCGGCCGGGTCGGAGTCCGGAAGGTGCAAAGCCACGGCGGTTTGCACCAAAGGCCCGAGGTTCGGCCCGTAACCCGCTTCGTCGATGCCGACCACGATGCCATGCGGTTGGGAAAGCATCGCGGTGCTCTCTTTCTCGGGTCGGCCACTCCGGGATCACGGAGGGAAATAAACGGTCAAGATACCCAGATCGGTTCGGGTGATCAATCGCCCATCTGGCGCCCACACCAAGCGGAACCCGCCCTTCCCCGCAGACTTGGCCACATGACGCTGTTGATATCGGGCAATCGGTGCTTGCGATTCGAAATCGTGGACGCGGATCGATCCGCAATCCCGCAGCGCTAACGCCCTCCCGTCGGGGCTGAACGCGAAGTCAAAACATTCCCGGGCGCGGCGCGGTTCCCCATTCGTGAAAAGATATTCGAGCGACTCGAATCGGGTGTCTTCCCCGCCACCTTCGAGGTGCCAAAGTCTGAACCGCCATCCCTCGTAGAATTCGGTGAACCCAATCCGATTTTCTGACGGATGGAACTCGATCTTCGTGACGCAGGGGAACTCTCCACGAAGCCATTTGCAGCGACCGCTCCGCAGATCGTGGACTTCGATCTCGCCTGGCAGTCGGCAAAGCGCCGCCAAATTCTCCGATGGAGAGAGCGCGCCGATAGGACGGATGTGGTGATCGGCCGCGTGGGTCTGTTTTCGGGCGTCGAGTTCGAGGAGCACTGCTGAGGATCGCAGATCGATGACTTGAACGACCGGGCCGGCGGAACCAGCCCGAGACAGCAGCATTCGGCCGGCCCGGATGTCGAAGGGAAGGAAAGGGAATATCCCGCCTCCACCGAGGATGATCGAAGCACCGCTGCGCAAGTCGATCCTCCTCACCCGGTCGTTCGACTGAGCGATCAAATCATCCTCGAAGAAGCGGACGTTCGAAACGTCGAATTCCGCCAGCGGCAATCGCTCCTCGACCGCTCCGGTCTCCGCATCGAGCAGGACGATCTCGCACGACTGGCCCCCCTTGCCCGTGTGCCGACCGGCCGCGATCCGATTCGTCCGCACGTCAAGATCGATAGATTGGAAACCGGTGTAGACGTTCGTGAGCCACGTTTGCAAGGCAATCGGGCCGGGGTTATCTCGTCCGAAATGTAGAAACCCCTCGCGAAGTTTGGCGTAGATCTTGCGTTCGAGTTCGCTTTCCGCGTCGCACGGCTCCGGAAAGGCCTTCGTGGTCGTCCGACCCGATTGGCCGATCTTTCCGCTGGTCGTGAGCAGATCCCGACTCTGCAATTGCCAATCCCAAAACCGATCCCGGATCGGATCGACGAGCCGGCCGGAGGGGGCTTTGGAATGTTCCACGGGGAAGACACCTCCGTCGTCCGGGGCCAAATGCGGCCGTCGATCCGCAATCGAACTATTTGTCTTTCTTCTCTTCCTTGGTGTACTCTCCTTCGACGGCGGCTCGCGCCCCGTCCGCATCTTCGCTGGCGTCGTAGTTGCTAATCGTGGCCTTTTTACCGTCGATCTTCACTTTGAATTCAAACAGGAAGCCTTCCTTCGGTTGGACGGGGAACTCGCCTTTGATTTCGGTTTTCGTCGTGGTGACTTTGACGAGACCGTCTTTTTCGACCGTGTATTTGCCGGTCAGAATCAGAGCGTTGTCGGCACTGCCGGCTGTCAAGACCAGCGCGTCGGGCTTGCTGAAATCGAAGGTCAGTTTCATGCCGTCGATGTCTTTGGCCCAAACGCCAGTCGGTTTGGCTTTGTCGTCTTTGGCCTCTTTTTTGTCTTCGGCACGAATGGAGCCGAATGTGGAGAGAAGGGCCACGGCCAGCAATGCGGTCAGCAGACGGATCATCGAATGACTCCCGAGGAAATGGTGCGAACGGAGCGACACGCCCCGTTCGCACAGTATAGGAACTGGATCAAATGGCTTCGATTGCGGCGGCTGCAAAATCGCGGAGACAAACTCGATTGCGACCGCCCCGTTTCGCGGTGTGGAGTGCTTCGGCCGCCGCTTCGCGGAGGGCATCGTAGGTCGCCGGAAAGGTGCCTTCGATGACGACGAATCCGAGGCTGATTGTCAGCGGGATCTTTTCGCCGTTGAATTGGATGTCGGCTTCTTCGACGGCCAACCGGAGGCGCTCGGAAAGAATTTCGGCCCCAGCGCGATCCGTTTCCGGGGCGATGATGAGGAACTCTTCGCCGCCGACGCGGCCGACGGCATCGGTCGTACGCAGCGTGTGTTGCAGAATGCGGGCCAAACAGACGAGGGCATGATCGCCACCCGAGTGGAAGTGCCGCGAGTTGATGTGTTTGAAGCGGTCGGCGTCGATCAATCCCACGGCGAGGGGCGCCCCGTTGCGGGAGCGCCGCAGGAGTTCCTTGCGGGCAATCAAGTCGATGGCCCGGCGATTCGGCAGTGCCGTCAGCGGATCGGTGAGCGCCATTTTTTCGAGAATCTGATTCGACGCCCGGAGTTCTTGCGTTCGCTCGGCCACTCGCTTCTCAAGTTGTTGGTTCAACGTGCGAAGCTCTTCGAGCAGTCGTTCGTGGCTCCGTTCCAGCAACAGTCCGCGGGCGACATCTTTGAGGTGAGCCTGGAGGTCTTCCCCGCGCCAGGGTTTCAGAATCAGGCGGTCGATTTGGCAACAGTTGATCGCCTCGGCGGCGTCTTGGAGCTTGGCCGTCCCCGAAATCAGTACCCGTGCCGTGCGAGGTGTGACCCGGCGTACCCATTCGAGGAGCGACAGTCCGCTGGCATCCGGCAATTGCAAGTCGGTCAGAACGATGTCGACCGGCCGCCGTTCGACGATGCCTTTTGCCTGCTCGGCCGAGCTGGCGATGATCAATTCGAAGTCTTGGCCGATCTGCCGCGCGAGGAGCGCTAAGATCGACGGTTCGTCGTCCACAACCAAAACGGAACATTTGTAGCGAGGCGTCACCATCGTCGTTGCCGTTCTGGGCGAATCAGCGGGACGGGGTTCCAATAAAGAATGTTCAACCAAGACCCAGCCTCCGTGCGGGTATCCCCAATTATTGGTGCGGAACAATTCGCACAATGGCGAACACTCGAAGCCTAGATCACTTTTTTGCAACTATCGGTCACTATTCTCTCAAGATTCGGAATAAGCTGCCCAATTTCACGACACTACCAGCTCCTACGCCAATTATGAGAGGGCTTTCATGTTACTGAGTCAAGGATCGAGGTAGGTACTTTTTGGAAAGGGGGAAGGGTTGGGAAGAAAAAAAGGGGCAATTTCCAAAGGAGTCGCTTGATCAGATGCGACGAGACGGTTACAATCCGTCCATTGAAAGTGAAGGAGACGTGACCGTCTCAACACTGGCGAAGTTGGCCAACGCCTTCTTTCGCTCGACCCCACCGGTAGACGCGTCGGAACTTTGTTTCCACCCTACCTCTTGCCACTGGCATTCTCGGGTCGAGCCGTTGTGCGAAAGTCTAGCATTCAAAATTCAATTTTGAGGGCAGATTGGGTCTCCGCTAGGATTTTGTGTTGAGGTCGGACACTCTTCAAGTCGATGTTCAGGATTCGGTCGACTCGTTCGGCTGTCCTGACATCTTATTCCGGAAGTTGACGCGGGCACGGATGCAGCCAGACCGACAGGACTCGGTCACCCAGATAGCCGGCCCGTGGCCGTGCTCGGGGACGCGTAATTTCCGGCCATTAGTCATAGTTTTTGGGGGAAACCACATGCCCGCCGCCGTACGACGAACCCGCCAAGTTCCGTCGGCTAAAGTGACGGACGAAACCGTCGTCACGACCTTCTCTTCAGATCTCCTCACCCCAGACGAAGAGCGCGAACTGCTCGCCAGCTTCTGGGATTGCAAGAACGAACTCGTTCGCGTGCTGCTCCGGCACTTCCCCGAACTCCGCGCCAGCCGACCACCGCTCGAACCGTGGCCGATGGCCCAGTTCATCCGCGATAATTGCACCGAAGCGACCCGCGAAGTGCTGGCCGTGCGCCGTCTGCACACCCGTTACGTCCACTATAAGCATCGCCTGGCCAGTGCTAACATCCGCCTCGCGGCTCACGTCGCCAAACGGTTCCGGCACCATAGCCTCGCCTACACCGATCTCCTCCAAGAAGCCGTTTGCGGCCTCATGCAGGCGATCGACCGCTTCGACGTCAGCCATGGTACCCGCTTGGCCACTTACGCCACGTGGTGGATTCGCCAAACGCTACAAATCGCCGTCGCCCGCCAGAGCCACTTGGTGAGCCTCAGCCCGCACCATTTGCAAGAACTCGGCTTGCTCCAGCAAGAGTCCGAAGCACTCGCCCACGGCGGTCAGCACTTGCCTAGCCCGCAAGAACTGGCCACCCGCACCGGCAGCAGCCTCGAGCACTTGAATCACTTGCAAACGGCCACCCGGACGCCCGTGAGCCTGAACGCCGTCCTCGACGATGATAGCGATTTCAAGCTCACCGAAGCGATGCCCGACACGCAGACCCTGACGCTCCACGAGAACAACGAACGCCAAGAGGCGCTCAAGTTCCTGATGGA